>NZ_LN679998.1:3059751-3190123 GCF_000953675.1 Paraclostridium sordellii
TAATTCTTTAAAAAGAATTTTTATAATTAACCTACTGTTTAATTTTCAAAGTTCATGTTTGCCCTTTTCTTAAGGACAAGTAATACTATATCACCTTCATTTTATAACGTCAATACTTTTTTAAAAAGTTTTTTATTTTTTATTATATTTTTTAATTTTATTAATTTATTGATAATTCATAAATAATTCATATATTTAACATAAACTTATTGTAAGTATGATAAAATATTTTAAACAGATATATGTTTGGACATAACTTTAAATATAATAATTCATCATTTAAATAAAGGAGTGATTATTTTGGGTGGTTATCTTAGAGAACCAGTTAGTGGGTTTACTCACTTAGCAGGTGCAGTTCTTTCTTTTGTAGGCCTTTTAGCTTTAGTTATAAAAACTACTATAAATAGCCCTACAATAGTAAACTTAACTGCAGTAATAATTTTCGGTGTAAGTATGATACTTCTGTATTCAGCTTCTGCCACATACCATTTAGTAGTTTCATCAGATAAAGTAATTAAGTTTTTAAGAAAACTTGATCATTCAATGATATTTATATTAATAGCAGGTTCATATACTCCATTTTGTTTAATCGCATTAAATGGAGGTCACGGTTCAATGCTTTTCGGATTAATTTCCGCTATTGCAGTTGCCGGTGTGCTATTTAAAATGTTTTGGTTTAATTGCCCTAGATGGCTATCAACTTCTATTTATATAGTTATGGGGTGGATTTCTATATTTATAATTGGACCCCTATCTAAGGCTATATCTCCTGAAGGCGTTTTTTATTTAGCTTTAGGAGGAGTATTTTATACTATAGGTGGCATAATATATGGACTTAAACCTAAATGTTTAAATTTTAAATATCTAAGCTTCCATGATATATTCCACATTTTTGTTATGCTTGGAAGTTTAACACATTTTTATTGTGTTTTTAATTATGTTATATAAATTTTAGTCGAACTTAAATTAAGTTCGACTTTTTCTATTTTTAGTTATAAAAATCATTTAAAAACAAAAGGATGCAGGTTAAATCCCACATCCTTTTTATTATAAACATTTACTTCATAACTCTCATTGCATTTAAAACAGCTATTAAGGCAACTCCTACATCTGCAAATATAGCTTCCCACATAGTCGCTACTCCACCTGCTCCTAGTACTAAAACTATTACTTTAACTCCTAAAGCAAAAATTATATTTTGCCAAACAATTTTATTAGTTTTCTTTGATATTTCTATGGCTTTTACAATATTGCTTGGTTCATCAGTCATAAGAACTACATCTGCAGCTTCTATAGCTGCATCTGATCCTAATCCTCCCATTGCAATACCAACATCTGCTCTAGCAAGAACTGGAGCATCATTAATTCCATCTCCAACAAATGCAATTTTTTCATTTTCAGATTTACTATTATATAGCTCTTCTAATTTCTCCACCTTATCAGTTGGAAGTAAATTTGCATAAACTTTATCTAAGCTTAATTTATTAGCTATATCACTGGCAACAGCTTGGTTATCACCTGTTAACATTACAGTTTCTTTTATTCCAATTTTCTTAAGTCCTTCTATACAAGCTCTTGAATCTTCTTTTACTTGATCTGATATAACAATATATCCTCTAAATTTTTTATTTACAGCTATATATACAACAGTTCCTACTTCTTCAGCTTTTGAATAAAATACATTTTCAGCCATCATTAACTTTTCATTTCCAGCTAAAATATGTTCTCCTTCATAATCTACTTTAATTCCATGAGCTGCTATTTCCTCATAATTCTTAACCTTATCTAAATCTATATTACCTTCATAATGTCTCACTATAGACTTTGCAATTGGATGATTTGAGTTAACCTCTGCTATGGCAGCATATTTTATTAACTCTTCTTTATCTATTCCTACAGGCTTTACATAAGTTACATCAAATACCCCTTTTGTAAGTGTACCTGTTTTATCAAATACTACAGTATCTACACTTCTTAATGTTTCTAAGTAACTACTTCCTTTTATTAAAATACCTTGTTTAGATGCGTATCCTATCCCACTGAAAAAACTAAGTGGTATAGATAAAACTAATGCACATGGACAAGATACTACTAAGAATATTAACCCTCTATAAAACCAATTATCAAATGTTGCTCCCGGAATTATTATTGGAGGAACTATAGCTATTAATACTGCAGATACAACAACTATAGGAGTGTAGTACTTAGAAAACTTAGTTATAAAGTTTTCTGTTTTAGATTTTTTAGCACTAGCATTTTCAACTAAGTCTAAAATTTTAGAAACTGTAGATTCTTCAAATTCTTTTTGGACTGATATAGTTAAGACTGCATTTTTATTTATAAAGCCAGATAAAACTTCTTCACCTTTACCTACTTCTCTTAATAAAGATTCTCCTGTTAA
The DNA here is from genome assembly GCF_000953675.1 of Paraclostridium sordellii. Taxonomy (NCBI): domain Bacteria; kingdom Bacillati; phylum Bacillota; class Clostridia; order Peptostreptococcales; family Peptostreptococcaceae; genus Paraclostridium; species Paraclostridium sordellii. The sequence goes on from NZ_LN679998.1 coordinate 3,062,153, forward strand.
AGCAGATGTATCAACCATACTAAATCCATCTACAATAACCCCATCTAACGGTATCTTTTCACCTGGTTTTACTACTATTAAATCTCCAACTTCTACATCATATGGGGAAACTTCTTTTATATCTGAACCTATTTTTAAATTTGCATAGTCAGGTCTTATCTCCATAAGAGATGCTATAGATTTTCTTGATTTTCCAACAGCCTTAGCTTGTAAAAACTCACCGACTTTATAAAATACCATTACACCGACAGCTTCTGCTGATTCACCTATAGCTAATGCCCCTACTGTTGCAATAGACATTAAGAAGTTTTCATCAAATATTTGCCCCTTACCAATATTTTTAAGGGCTTTAAGTAATACATCTCCACCTACAATTATATAAGCTACTACAAATACAATAGTACTAAATTCAGACTCTTTTCCTATTGCAATCTCGTATATACCAAATATATACACTAAAACTCCTATTATAAGCTTTAATAAATCTTTTTTATCTGTATTACTTTTTTCAGTTTCTTTATTTTTATTTACGCTTCTCTTATTTTCTTTTAATTGAATATCTAAACCTGGTTCTGTATCATTTATTATTTTTATTATCTTATTTAGAGTATCCTTAGAGTTAACTCCTGACTCTAAATTAATTGTTAACACCTTGTTGATAAAGTTTAAATTAGCACTTTCTACTTCACTTAACTTATCCACTTTTTCACAGATTACCTCTGCACAATGTGCACAATTAAGTCCATTTAATACTAATTCTTTCTTTTTAGATTTATTTTTCATTTCTTTTACTTTTATATTTAATCCTGGTTCTGTATCATCTATTATTTTTATAACTTTTTCTATAATTTTATCTTGATTATAACTAGGCTTTATATTTAAAGTTAAAATTTTATTTATAAAGTTTAAATTAGCACTCTCAACTTCTTCTAAATTATTAACTTTTTCGTTTATTACTTCTGCACAATGTGCACAGTTTAATCCATCTAATATAATCTCTCTTTTTACAAGAGCTTGTGTAGTCATAATATCCCCTCTATTTCTATGAAATTTATTTATTGTATGTTTCCTGTATATGAGATAATCCACAGTTAAAAATTTGGCTTATATGATTATCATCTAGCGAATAATAAACTATTTTTCCTTCTTTTCTAAATTTAACAAGTCTTGCTTGCTTTAAAACTCTTAACTGGTGAGATATTGCAGAATGCGTCATCTTTAATAAATCAGCTATATCACATACACACATTTCACTTGAAAATAATGCATATAAAATTTTAATTCTAGTTGTATCACCAAAAACTTTAAATAGTTCAGCTAAATCATATAATGTTTCTTCTTCTGGCATTTTTTGTTTAGCTTTATCTACTAACTCTTCATGAACTTGTTCACAAAGACAATCTCTTATTTCTTCTGTATTACATTTCATAATTTTACCTCCCATTCATACAAACATATGAATAATTGTTCATATATAATATTATATGCTTAGCTTGTTCTTTTTGCAACAAATTATATAAATTTATTTTTAAATGCACATAATCAATGATTTTTTCTTATATATATATAATAAAGTGTTTTCAGATTTAAGATTCGAAGTCTTTAATTTAGGAGGTCAATTACTTATGAATTTTGATGGTTATATGAACCCTATGTTTTCTGACATGGATAATAAATATATATATCCTATGCCTTATGTTAATCCTATGGTATATATGAATCCTTATATGGTAAATCCTATGCCTAGCCAAAATAATAAGCAACAAAGTAACAATGAAAATCAAAATGAACAATATTCAAATCCATATCAAAATAATCCTATGATGTATATGAATCCTTATATGATGAATCCTATGATGGGTGGTATGGACCCAAGTCTAATGATGCAAATGTGTATGCAAATGATGCAAATGATGCAAATGATGGGTGGTGCAAATCAATTTAATCCTATGCCTTCTATGAATATGGATAACCATATGCAAGATAATATTCCAAACCCATGTATGGATTCAATGAAACCTATGAATGGAATGCCTATGATGGGATGTATGCCTGGTATGGGGTATATGCCTGGTATGCCCAATATAAATATTGAGGAATTTGATGAGGAAGAAATGTAGTAATTAATTTTAATTATTTTTTTAATTTATGTATAAAATTTATAATTTTGATCAATAATACTAATGTATTCCTCATAATATTCCCCCAATATTATAAATACATGAAAAAAGCCCTAGCTTATGCTAAGGGCTTTTTTTCTACATTATTTATTTGAAACAACATTTTTTACTATCTTTAATATATCTGTTGCTATTTCTACATTTGACTTAACATGTTCTTTTGCAACTATAAAGTCTGCTGTAGTATCAGTAATAACTTCCGTTACATCTTTTAAATTATCACTGATTTCATTAACATTATCTATAACTTCAGGCAATTTATTTATTGTAGTTGTTACGTTATTTGAATTAAGCTCTATTATATTTTTTGTAGACTTTATAAAGTCATTTATATTTTTTAAAGTAATTATTAGGTAAACTAAAACTAGACATCCTAATAATGCTAATATAAAGTATAATATGTTTATATCTATATACATATTAAGCCTCTACCTTTTCCTCAGATTCTACTTGAGCAACATCTTCTGATGTATTTTCTATATTAGTTTCTTTATTTTTTCTACTTTGTAAATATTCCTTTATTTTTTTCTTTGACTCATTAAAGTTTTCTTTACCTATAGACATTTGTTCATTAACTTTATCTTTAGCCTTTTGTGATTTTTCATTTATATTATTTGCTACTTGTTGAGATTTATCTTTTATGTCTAATCTTGTTTCTTTACCTGACTTAGGAGCTAACAATATACCACCTAAAGCCCCTGCTGTTATTCCTGCAGCTATCCCTGCTGTTGCTATTTTCATTTTTTTATTTCTCTCAGCTATTTTTTTTGCTCTTCTTTTTTGTTCTATTTTTTGTGCTAAATTCATTTTATCTCCTCCAAATTTGTTTTATATCAAAATGTATACCCAGATTAATAGTAAATTAACATTATTTTACAATAAAATAATGTCAAAATCTAATTTAATCTAGAAAATCATAAAAATCTTCTGATTCACACTCTACAAATTCATATAAAACATTTTGATCAAAAAATAACTCCTCTTTAAAATCTATATAGTCTGAAAAATTGCATTGTAATAGCTTATTTATATATAATCTATCTTTCTCATTATATGTAGCTACAAAAAACTGATCTTTCATCTGATAATAAAGAGCACTTAAATCATTATTTATTACATAAACGTCTTCTTTAACATGATTATTGTCAAAATTAAATCTAGTGAAAAGAGTTCCTAAGTCTAAATCACTTTTTAAAACAAATGGATTTAATTTATAAAATTTATCTATAAAATCATCCTTTTCTTTTAAATCATAAATAGCAACATACTCTGACTTTGAGATTTCATCAAATACCTCAAAATCATATATACCTTCTTTATCTGTAAACATTAATGAGTTAATTTTATATTGATCATTCTCGTAGTTTATATGAAAAGCTAATTTGCATGTATAATATCCATCATTATCCTCATATAAAACATCGCAAATATACATACTATCATCTTTTTTAGTAACTTTATTCTTTAGTAGAGCTCCATTGATATTAGTTATATGCATACTAGCTATATCTTCATTATTTGAAAAATATTTTAAACTATCTTTATCCCAAGCTATAAATCTCATAGTCATATAATTTATAAATTCTATATCCGTATCTATCTTTTTACAAATCTTAGGGTATAAATCAAATATATCAATTGTAGGTTTATAATTTTTTATAAAATCTATATACTCACTTGTTTCCCCTGGCAACTCTTTTTCCCAATAAATAGTTTTATTGCCATAGTAGTTAACTAAAGTCAGTGCTTCATCTTCTGTTATTTGTATTCTATCTGCTCCTAATCCGCCCATTAATCTTTCTTGTTCTCTATTTAATTCTTCATATGATGCATTTCTCAAGCTTACGTAGTCAGCTATTCCTAAGCCTTCTGCATCAATTAAAAAATATTGATACAATACGTCATCTTTATCTTCCCAACCTATAATAAGCCCCATACTTCCCATTAACCTAGAATTGGTAACTTTGGCAAAAATGAAATTCATTTTTAACATCCTTTCTTATAATATTTAATTTAAATTTATAGTAAACTAAATATAATCATTTGAATTAATGTATTATGAAATACATCTATTTAAAAATTAATTTTAAATTATTTCTTATATTTTTACAACTCTATGCTAATTTTATAATATAATAGATAAAAGAAAAATCGTATGAATTGAGGTGGTATAGTATGAAAAAAATTGCAGCATTCTTTGATATAGATGGTACTCTATACAGAGATTCATTAATGGTTGAGCACTTCAAGAAACTTATAAGATATGAAATAATAGACGAAAAAGTATGGTTAGCTAATGCAAGAGATACATTTGTCAATTGGGATAAGAGACAAGGTAATTACGATGATTATTTATTTGAAGTATGTGATATATATGTTGAATCATTAAAAGGTTTAGATTTATGTTCTATAAACTTCACTAGTGACCAAGTTATAAAATTAAAATCCGATAGGGTATATAAGTATGCTAGATCTCAAATTAATTGGCATTTAGATCAAGGTCACGTTGTAATATTTATATCTGGAAGTCCTGATTTCTTAGTTTCTAAAATGGCAAAAAAATATAATGCTACTGATTTTATAGGTAGTACTTATGTTTTTGAGAATGGAACATTTAATGGAGAGGTTATTCCAATGTGGGATTCTGCAAGTAAAAATGTTGCTATAAATGGATTTGTTGAAAAATACAATATAGATTTATCTAAATCATATGCTTATGGAGATACCAACGGAGATATAAATATGCTTAGAAGAGTAGGAAATCCAATAGCTATAAATCCAACAAAAGAATTACTTTCTCAAATAAACTCAGATAAAAATATAAAGAACATATCTAAAATAATAGTTGAAAGAAAAGACTTAATATATCAGTTACCTGCTTCTGTTGAGATTTTAGATATATAACATTTACTAGGAGGTATAAATGGATTTAAGAAATAATAGTGAATTCATGAAAAATTTAGATAATGATGTTGAGGCTTTAAGTAAGTCTTTATATTTAGAAAACCCTGACTTATGGCTAGATTTTCTAGAAAAATCTAGTGATAAAGATTTCGATGAAATGGCTTTATTCTTTGCAGCAAAACACGATTTTATTTCTATAATAAGATATTCAGTAGAAGTTAATAAGTTTAATTTAGACAGTGTATCTAAGAATAAATCTTTTAGCTCTATAAGAAATCATTTAATTGATGTTGCTAATACAGAAGGTTCTTCTAATGTTTTAAGATATCTAGCTGGAAAAGAAGATTTAAATGACCTTAAAGAAACTTCAAAGGATAGCGATATAGAATTTGAAATCAAAGAAATATTAAGCGAAAATTATGTAGGACCGATTTATAACTGTCCTCATTGTAATTTAAATATATTTGAATCTGGATATAACATACTTATATCATCAAAATGTACATATTCAGTTTCTCATAGAAAACTTATCCGATCTAGTCCTAACCAGCTTGATATAGTGGTTTGTTCTAATTGTAAAAATGAGATTTATGATATAACACCTTCAAAATTGGAAGATATTATAAATATTGAAAATTGTAAGAATTGTAATATCCATCTACCTACATCCGGAATCTTAAAAGAAGTAAATGTAAAATTCAATAAGGATAATGATACTTTTGAAGATGATAAATCTACATATTGTTGTAAATCTTGCAGAAAACCACTAGAAGATATCCAATTACAACATTTTAATTTAATATAAGATATAATTTCCTAGGAAATTATAAAAGGAGGGATAAATTCCCTCCTTTTTACTTTATAATTTTTCTTAATTTAGTTTCATAGTAATCTATAAATAACGTATATACATAATCGTATACTAAAAATATAATTTGGAACAATAAAATCGATACTATATTTACAGGTATAAAAATTATACCTTTAAGTATACATATTAAAAATATCATTATTGAATTTGCAAAAACTAATTTTAAAAATATCTCTAGGTAAATAGACCTACCATTTTCTATTATATATTTAATTAATCCATATAAAGCAAATGTAGATATATATAACAGCCATTGAGCTTTATTCATTATAATAAAGAAACTTAAAATAGATGATGCTATATAGAAAACCACTCCCATTTTAAATCCATATTCTAAAACAACAATTGCTACTATTAAAGATGCTAATCCCATAAAGAATAAAGTATTAACAGGTATTATATTAGATAAAATCAGTAATATAATATTTAAAGCTAATAAGATTCCCGTGTATGATATTTTTTTCCCCATGCTAGATTAACAACACTCTATAAAGTCTCCACCAAAGCACTCACAAATACTATCCAAGCACCATAATTTTGTACAAACTTCACAGAAGTCATCTCCACAACAACAGCAACAATCATCACAACAACAGCAACAACATCCGTCTAAATCATTACGTCTTCTTCTATTATAACTTCTAGCTCTCCTATCATAATCATTATAATTATTATTATATCTAATGAAAGCATCTTTATATTCGTTATTATCTGGACTTAATGACACAGCCTTTTTTAAATATTCTTCTCCTTGTTCATAATATCCTATGTTTAAAGAAGTTATCCCCATTAGATAAAACCATTTAGCACTACTTTTATCAGCTACGGATTCCAGTAAATCATAGGCCTTTTTAAAGTCTTTTCTTTCTATAAGACTTTTAGCTAAATTCATATTTTCATTGTAAACAGGATTACTATACATTAACTTCACACCCTTTATTTAGTATATTTTTATATCTTAAGTATACACCTGAATAAATTATATTATCTATTATTCCTACATTAGTTTTTATATGTAACTCATCTATTGACTGTGATAAATAGCCTAAACTTATAGATATAAGCTTATCTACTTTTTTTATCAGTTCTTCTTTTTTATCAATATATTCAATAAATGGATTATATCTTCCTTTTTTTATATCTTTATCCAAATCTTCATATGCATCTAATATATATATATATTTCCCTATATTAAAACCTATACTTCTTAATTTTCCCTCAAAATCATCTTCTTTATAAGCAAATATTTCTCCCATAAGATTACCAAATGTATTAGATACTTTATCTATATTTGTACTGTTTTCTGACTCTAGTTTTTGTAACTCTTCTAACTGACTTTTTATATAATCAGCTTTTTTAGGATATTTTTCATATGCCTTTTTAAGCTTCCCTTTGTATAAATTATAAGCTATTATATCTTTTACACCTTTATCATCATGTAAATTATCTTCTAACTTATAATAAGTTAAAAGTACATTCATACTTGCAGCATATTCTGTAACTTCGTTGACAATTCTATTTTTTTTCTTTATAGGATTAGCAATACATACTTCTTTAGTCAATGTTGACTTTGGTCTATAAACAGATGTTAATAATAATATTAAAAATGTTATATCATAATTTAATGATAATCTTGAAATTTCTCCATGATTTTCTTTTAAATATTTACAAAGTCCACAGTAATACCCTTTATATGTATCAAACTCTCTAAAAGTTAAATCCATTTTATTAATTCTAACATATCCAAACATATATATCCTTTCTATTTTTTAGCCATAAGTATATTTTCTTTTTCTTTATATAATAATATATGTATTTTAGTATTATATCAAACCCTAATGTTATATATACTCTATATAGAAAAAACCATAAGAATTAAAAATTCTTATGGTTTTTTATTTTATAATTAATCTACTAAATTTTCTGCTAGTTTTCCTAAGAAATCTTGAACATTAGTAACCATAGTTATAACTTCTAAACTACCTCTGTCTCTTAATTTGTTTACTGCAAATTCAGAAATATCAATCGTATAGAAATTTACAGGTCTAACTTTTCCATCTACAACTCTATATGAAGGAGTCATATTTCCTACAGCTATAGTGTGAAGCTGTGTAGCTAAACAAATTACTGTAGTTGCTTTTCTCACATGTTGCCTCATAGCATCTTGTGCCTCATATACATTTCCATATACTATCGGTAATGGTCCATCATCTCTTATAGAACCTCCAAGTACTATAGGAATATTATTTTTTACACAAGCATGTATTATTCCATCTGTTATATTTTCTTCTTCAATTAACTTTTCTATTGCCCCTGCTCTTCTTGCTTTATTTAATAAATCTAAATGATGATAATGACCGTCCTTTATAGATTCTTGAGTGTAAACATGCTGTCCAAGCGCTGTCTCAAATACACCAGCCTCTAAGTCATGTGTAGCTACAGCATTTCCTCCCAAGAATGCATTTACATATCCATTATCTATTAAAGATGCCATAGCATCTCTAGCCCCTTTAGAAAATACAGCAGCAGGCCCTAGGACCCAAACTATATATCCATGTTCTTTTTCATATTTTAATAACTCATACATATTTTCATAATCTTTAGTATACGATGTTTCTCTAGATCTTCCTGATCTAAAAGCAAATACATCGCCTTTAGCTTCTTCTTCACTTTGGAAACCATTTGGATATAAATATATACCATCAGCTGCATCTTCTGTTCTTCCTACAATTACTTTATCCCCTACTTTTAGTCTCCTAAATTCTACAACATCTATTTTATTTTCATTTGTTATTATAGGTACACAATCCATTCTACTTTCTTCAGCCAAAACCCACTTACCAGCTATTTTAAAGTACTCTGGATATATAGACATAGCATGATAATTATCTGGTGCTACTCCATCTTTTTCAACTACTCCGTAAATTGCATCTGGTGCATTAACAAATCTCTCTTGTGTAAAATCTGGTTCTCTATACTCTCTTAATTTAAAAGTCATCTCTATAGCCTCCCAAAATATTTTATCCTTAATTTACCTCTTCAAATATAATTATATCATTACTTGTTAAAAATTTGCTATATATAACTCTATCTTAATGAAAACGTTAAACTTTTTTGATTAAACTCTCCTTCATTAGCTTTTTCTAATTCCTCTAAAATAACAGCTATAACTTCTTTATTTAAAAATAAATTTCCATTTATATTTAAAATCTTTAAGTTTGCTTTATTATATTTCCTAATAATATATTCAGTTAGTTCATCATCAACTATTATATTAAATTTTTTATCTAAATAAACCTTAAATAACCAAGGCATTGCTTTATCACTCATCTTAGACACTATATAGTCTAAAATTACATAAACCTCTCCGCCTTCATCTACTTTCATAAATTCAGGAGCTTCTTCTAAAATTAAATCTATATACTTATAAAACCTGTCCATATTATCCTCCTAGATACAATTACTTTTTTTGCTATAAAACATTGTATCAAAGCTTAGCAACTAATTGCCATAGTTTAATTTATATTTCTATAAAATCTAACTTAAAGTTATTTAAATCATTATTTTTAATTTCTAATTTAGCCATATGAGTAGGCAACTTAAATCTTTTAGGCCCAACTGATCCAGGGTTTATATAAATAATCCCATCATTTTCATAGTAATTTTTTTTATGAGAATGACCATAGACAACTATATCTATATCTAGTTCTTTTAGATTATATTTTATGGATTTTAAATCATGAACCATATAAACTTTTATTCCATTTATATCAATAACCTTATTATCTTCAATATTTTCAAATTCAATTTTCTTATCACAGTTTCCTTTTATAAATTCGCATTTTGTTATACTATTTAATTCATTTATTAGTTCTAAATTTCCTACATCTCCTGCATGTAAAATCAAATCACAATCTTGTAAATTACTTTTCACTTCATCTCTTAATAATCCATGAGTATCTGATATTATCCCTATTTTCATCACATTTTCCTTTCTATAAAATTAAAATACCCCTTGTAAGCATCCAAGGGGTATTTTCTTTATTCTTTAAAATTATATATTAAATTCAATATATCTAAGAATATATTTATAAAGTCTAGATATAAATTAAGTACATGTAAAGATAAATCCTTGCTATCATTTACATTTCCATTTTCAATATCATGTTTTACTAAGCTAACATCATATAAAATATATCCACCAAATATTAATATACTAAATATGGTTACTAATATATTAAAAGTTCCATATCCTACAAATATACCTATTACAGTAAGAACTATAAGTACTAACAAAGATATAAATAATAGGTTACCCATTCTTAAATATTTATCACTATCTTCTTTTCTAGCTATTAATGATAATACAAAGAAAATAACAGCAGTTCCTACTAGCACTCCTAAAACTACTGGTGTTCCTAATTCACCAACATACATTTCAAGTATAGGATATATACATATACCATTTATAAAAGTAAATAAATATACCCAGTTCATACTAAATCTATCTGGTATTATTCCTTTTCTAGACAATAAGCATAAAATCAATAATGCAATAACTAAAATTATAACCAACAAGTTAGCCATCATAGCTACACTTTCAGGTATGAATGCTTTTCCAAATCCATAGCCTACAAAACAAAACAATATTGAAATAGCTAAGTATTTAAATACTTGTGACATAGGATTCATAGTTGATTTATCCATTTAAATTCACTTCCTCTTTTAATTCTCTAACCTAATTATAACTTTTATATACCCAAATAAAGTTAATTTTAAGTTACAAGTTTTTAAATTAATTTAGTAAATTTAAATAATTCTCATATCCCATTTCTTTCATTTTATCCTTTGGAATAAATTTTAAAGCTGCCGAATTTATGCAATATCTAAGTCCACCTGATTCTTTAGGCCCATCATCAAAGACATGTCCTAAGTGAGAGTTTGCTTTAGTACTTCTAACTTCTGTTCTATACATTCCATGTGAAAAATCACTTTTTTCCCTAAGTACTTTTTCACTAACTGGCTTTGTAAAACTTGGCCATCCACACCCTGAGTCAAACTTATCTCTTGATGTGAATAAAACATCTCCACTTACTATGTCTACATATATTCCTTCCTCCTTATTGTCCCAATATTCATTTTTAAAAGGGGGCTCAGTCTGATCATTTTGTGTAACTTCAAACTGTATAGGGCTTAGTGACTCTTTTAATTTATCTCTATTTATATTATTTTTATCCCAATTATTTTTGATAAAATCATATCTTCCAGATCCTCTAAAATATAATTCATAATGTATAGGTTCTTTTTTATAATAATCTTGATGATATTCTTCTGCTATATAAAACTTCTCTGCAGGTAAAATCTCAGTCATTATAGGATCTTCAAATAAGTTACTTTTTTCTAGTGCTTCTTTTGATTCTATAGCTAATTTTTTTTGATTTTCATCATGATAAAATATTGCTGTTTTATATCTATTTCCTCTATCATTAAATTGTCCTCCTTCATCAGTCGGATCAATTTGCTTCCAAAATATATCTAATAAATCTTCATATCTAACCAAAGTATCATCATAAACAATTTGTATAGCTTCTAAATGTCCTGTAATTTCTGAACAAACTTCCTCGTATGTAGGATTTTCAGCTATACCACCAGTGTATCCAGCTATAATTTTCTCTACTCCATCATAATTACTAAATGGTTTAAACATACACCAAAAACATCCCCCTGCAAATGTTGCTAGTTTTTTCATATACATCCCTCCTAAATTAATATTTAAATTATTTATTCCCTATTTTAATTTTTATAATCTTTCTTATATCTAATTATATTTTGATATTTATTATCCTTGCATTATTCTTAATATATAAATATTTATTGACATTCAATAAATATTTATATATTATTAAGATCATAATAAAATAAAAACGAGGTGAAATTCATGAAAGGTAGTATGACTTCTAAAATTTTAAATATAATCGTATTGTTAGGAATAACAATTACATGTATACTTCTGTTAGGAACACCACTGATTTTAACAGCTTACTTAAAAAGTTCTTATTCGTTAATAGATCATAATTTAGTTATAGGTTTAACTACTTGCATTTATATATGTGCTGTACCGTATTTAATAGCACTTTTCAACCTGAAAAGGCTTTGTAGTCTAATAGCTAAAAATAATCCATTTTCTAAAAAAATAGTTATATTTTTAAGACAAATTTCTATTTGTGCATTTAGCGAAATATTTATATTTATAGGATGTGTTTGGTACTTAAAAAGCTTTGTAGATTTCTTCCAAAATATCCTTTGGTTCGGCCCTTTTATAGCTATTACTTTTGTTTCTATTACAATAGGATTATTATCGTTAGTAGCTTCGGAACTATTTAAACTATTTATAGATATTAAGGATGAAAATGATAAGACAATATAGAAAGGAATTTTATTATGCCAATTATTGTTAACTTAGATGTCATGATGGCAAAGAGAAAAATGAGCTCAACTGAGCTTTCTGAAAAATTAGGTATTACCATGGCTAATCTATCAATTCTAAAAAACAATAAAGCTAAAGCGGTTAGATTTACTACCTTAGATGCTTTATGTAGAATCCTAGACTGTCAACCTGGTGATATATTAGAATATGTAAACGAGGATGACCCAAGATTAAAATAACTAAACCCTAACATAAACCACTTTTACAAAAAGTAATAGGTGGTTTTTTTATTTTAAAGATATAGTTAGAAAATACAATGATGTGGTATTATATTATATAAATTGATTTATCCTTTTTAGGGGGTGATTTTTTTGAATGATAAATATATTGTGTATTTCGTTAGTAGAGCTAAAGCGAATATGATTAAGTTTATAGAAAATAGATTAAAAAGTAATAATTTAAATGATTTAATTCCAACTCATGGTAATATATTAACTGCACTTTATGAAAGTGATGGTAAGTTAACTATGAAGGAAATATCTAATAAAATAGGTAAAGACAAGTCAACTGTAACAGCTTTAGTTAATAAGTTAATTAATCTAGGTTATATAAAAAAAGAAAAATGCAATTTAGATAAAAGAGTTACTTATATAAGTTTGACAGATAAAGCATTTCAAATTAAAGATAAGTTTGATCTTATATCTAGTCAAGTAAAAGAGACTGCTTATTCAAATTTTACTGAAGATGAAAAAAAAGAATTTTTGAGATTATTAAAAAAATTAAGTACAAATTTTAAAGAATCTAATGATAAATTTCAAAAATAAAAAATACTAGTAAAAACTAGTATTTTTTATTTTTTTGTAAAAAATTTATTAAAGCTCCTAACATCCCACTATCATTTTGATTTTTTGCAAATTTAATTGTTGTATTATTAAATATATCCCTTACAACTTTTTCTTTTAAAAAATAATTAAGTCTTTCTTTTATATACATTTCTTGTTCCATTATACCTCCTCCAAGTACAATAACTTCTGGATTTAGTATATATATTATATTTGCAATTCCTGTAGCTAAATTTTCTAACATTTTATCTATTTCTATTATACATAAACTATCCCCATCCTTAGCCAGTTGAAATATTTCTTCTCCATTCATCTCCTTAGCTTTTAATCTAGAAACATTTTTTACTAATGAACTTGCTGTTGCTACTTGACTAAATCTATTGTTATTTACATACATATAACCTAACTCTCCTGCACTATTAGTGAATCCATTTATAACATTGTTATCGATTAATACACAACCTCCTATACCTGTACCAACAGTTATGCATACACAAGATTTAGCATCTTTTGCTTCTCCTAAATAGTTTTCAGCTATACCTACACAATTTACATCATTTTCAACTTCACATTTTAAATCAAATTCATATTCTAACTCTTTTTTCAACTCTAATCCAGAGTATCCATCGATTAATGTAGCCGATATTATATTTCCTTTATCACTATCTACAATTCCTGCACTAGATATAGCAATTCCACTTATACTATGATCTCTCTTACAATTTTTTATTATTGATGATATATTTTCTAAAATATTGATATTTTCTTTTTTTGTAGGTACTTTACCTTTAGTTAAAAATTTCATATCTTCAGTTAATACACCGTACTTTATATAGGTTCCACCTATATCTAAACATATAAATTTTTTCATTTTATCCCCCATAAAATTAATTAATATATTTTTTTATAATATTTTCTCCCAATAAACTTATATCTTTTATATCCATATATATTCTATAAAAACTTATAATTATAGCTTTTTCTAAATCATCATTTGATTTAGAAAAAATCTTTTTATATGAATCATATAAACTTTTACTTTTAATTTGACTCTTTGCTTCCCTTTTTAATTTTTTTATTAATCTTAGCTGTTTATCTACTCCTCCACCTAAAAGTATTGATAAGCTTATATTTGTAAAAAAATCATTTTGTCTTTTTAAAAATTCTTCTATATCATCATTTTTTAATTGTTTGTTTATAAAATTAACCCTACTCCATAAATAGTTATTTTTAATATTAATCTTTTCTATTTCTTCATATTCAATTCCTTCTGATGTAGACAAACTTATTATATAGTTATCGAATTTAATATAATGTTTAATAATATTTGCAATATCATTTTTTATTTTATATGGAAATATTAAATTAACTATAATCCATGTAAGTAATGCTGCAATTAAAATTAAAACTATCCTGTATTCTATTAACTTAAATACTACAGAACTTGGATATATCATTTTTACTGCCATTATTGCATTTATAGTTATGAAGATACATCTTATATCGTATTTTCTTACTGATATATTCATATATAATGAAATTAAAAACACTATTGTAATTAAAATAATATTTCCATCAATAAATTTATATATTAATCCAAATATAATAGCACCTATTACAGTCCCTATAACTCTATCTAATGCTTTTTTACTACTCTGTTCTGCATATGGTAATAGTAATATTGAAAGAGTAAGCACAATCCATTTACCTTCGTATATATTAAAATAATTAACTATAAATATAGAAGTTGCAATTAGTATAGATGCCTTTACAGCTATATTAAATCTTAAAGATGACATACTAAAATTATTTTTTAGTATGTCTATATCTGTTTTTAACTGTAATCTAAGGCTTATTTTTTCTCTTAAGTTCTGAATTATAAATTCATTATCTAATTGTCTATATAATTCTTTTATGGCTAATCTTAGATTGTAATAATTATAGGTTTTTAAATCACTATTTAAACTTTTTATATCATAATTACTATCGTACTTAATAAATCTTTCTTTTAGTTCATTATCTGAAATTTTTTCTAATATATATAACTTTATATCATCTAAAACAAATTTTAGATTCTTAAATAAAGTTTCATCTATTTCACTTTCTTTTATGTAATTTAAACTCGTATTAATTTTTTTTAACAAAAGTACTACAACCTCTTTTTTGTAAACTTCAATTGATAGCTTTTTATTTTTTTCAATTGAATCGTATATATTTAATTCTATATTTTTTAAAAGTATACTTGCATTTTTATTAAATTCCTCAATTACTTGTCCTTCCTTTATCAAATCTAATTGTTTATTTATTAAATCTATAGTATTTATAATCTGACTGTTAGTTATCTTTTTAAAATTGTATCTACTTAATATAAAATATAAGCACATTATAACTAAAGATGAAAAAATTAAAGCAATTAGTCTTTTAGGTAATTGTTCGATTGTTATAGGTGAATATAAAAGTAATACGTATAAAGTCATAAATGCACTACTCTTTGATGCTTTGGTTTCATTACTAAATATGTAATAAATGGAAAAACTTATACTCAAACTTACAAAAGTTGCTATTATTGACGAGTATCCTGATATATATGCTCCTAAACCTAGTATCAATTGAATTACTGATAGAGTTATAAAAGTTTGTATTTTATTAGATTTATAATTTTGACCTATCATAGTTATAGCTATACTAATGGATCCTATTCCTATTAATAGGTTCTCTTTTCCAAATATTAAAAATGAAAATATAGATATAATAGCTATAAAAAATACAAATATATTAGTTAATTGTTTTTTTATTTTAATCATTACTTAACCACCTTTTAGCGATTTTAAATTTAGTTTATATATATTTCTTCAAAAAAAAAGTGTATCCCCTCATTATATTATGAAAAGTCTACACTTTACTATTCAAAATTTTTATTTATAAAATAGATACTTATATACTTGTATAAAAGTTTATTTATACAAATTTATAAACATCTATTTATCTTGTTTCTTCATTTCTCTTTCTAAACGCTTTTCTTCAAAATTTTCAACTTCAAGTTTTCTTTCAGCTTTATGCTCTGCTCTTGATTCTTTTTGTGCTTCTTGATAATGTAACTTACTATCAACTTCACTTTCTTTTTTATCGAATTCCTTTGATTTTCTTTCTATTTTATTGACTATTCTTTCTTCTGATAAAATTTCTTTATCTAGCTTATTTTTTTCTTGCTTTAAATTACTCATATTCCATTCTCCTATCTATGCTCTTTTGATTTTTCGATTTCTTTTTTTCTATTTATTTCATATTTTTCTTCATCTTGTTTTGCTTTATAATTACAATCTTTTCTTTCTATGTCTTCTTTTGTTGATCTAAAGTTCATTCTATCTCTACTCATACTCTAAACCCTCCTCAATTTTT
Source organism: Paraclostridium sordellii (assembly GCF_000953675.1). Taxonomy (NCBI): domain Bacteria; kingdom Bacillati; phylum Bacillota; class Clostridia; order Peptostreptococcales; family Peptostreptococcaceae; genus Paraclostridium; species Paraclostridium sordellii. The sequence continues at coordinate 3,078,776 of NZ_LN679998.1, forward strand.
ATATTATATATATACCCAACTTTAACTAATCAAACATTTTTTAATGCAAATTGCATATTAATGTTTTAACTTGTAAAATATCTTTTTGTAATATAAAATTAGTGAAAATAAAAAGGATATGAAAGGGGTATTTATATGAGTTTCGAAAATAGGAAATTAGATAAAATACTTAAGTTTAATAGAGATTTTATAGAAAATAAAGAATATGAAAAATATGAAACATCTAAACATCCAGATAAAAAAATAGTTATATTATCTTGTATGGATACTAGACTTACGAATTTACTTCCAAAAGCTATGAATCTAAAAAATGGAGATGCAAAAATAATTAAAAACGCAGGAGCAACCGTACTTCATCCTTTCGGCAGTATTATGAGAAGTATAATAGTTGCTATTTATGAATTTGAAGTTGATGAAGTTTTAATAATAGGACACCAAGGCTGTGGTATGTGTAATCTAGATACTCAAAATTTATTAGATAAAATTGTAAAAAAAGGAATACCTAATGAGACAATAAATATACTTTCTAATTCTGGTATAGATATTAAAAAATGGTTACATGGATTTGAATCTGTTGAAGAATCTATAGTAGATAGTGTAGAAATGGTTAAGAATCATCCTTTAACTCCAAAAGATATAGTTGTTCATGGTTTAGTGATTTGTCCTACTACTGGAAAATTAGATATTGTAGTTGATGGGTATGTAAAATAATGTAAAAAAATAATTTGTTAGTTTTTTTACTATTTACAAATTTATTTATTAGGAATATAATTAAATTGTTCAATATATCTTTAATGTTTGAACATTGTGTGATAGATTACATATCATACTCCTGACTTTGTTTTATTTTATTTGTTTTGTTGAAATACCTTACATCCTAGGGTAAAGATGTAAGATATAAATGTTCAGCTTTGAACTATAGTGTGAAAGTTTTATAAAAGAAGACATCTTAATTTAAGATGCCTTCTTTTTTTAATTTATATTATTACTTTAGTAATATTTCCACCGCTATCTTCTACTGTTATAATATCTAAATCTTTATAATTTCTTGATAACCATTTTATTTCTTTCATAGCTAAACTAACTTCTTGAGAAGATAAATTTCCTATAAAATACTGTTCTCTTTCACTAGCATATTTCTTATCCGATAGCCAATTTCTAATAAATGTGAAAGCTATAGTATTAGGTATATTACTTATATTTTGTCTTTTAGCTTTAGCAGGTTTAGCAATAATTTTCATATTCTTTCCCCCATATATTTTACTTTATAGTAAATTATATTTATTATTAACTAGCTTTATACTTAATAACATATTTTAATTTATAATTATTTTTTATAAAAATAAGGTAAGTGATTATAATCACTTACCTTATTTATTTTATCCTAAGAACATTTTTAAATCATCTTCAACATTAGTTATTCCACCTATACCAAAGTTATCAACTAAAACTTTAGCAACATTTGGTGATAAAAATGCAGGTAATGTAGGTCCTAAATGTATATTCTTTACTCCTAAGTATAATAGTGATAGTAAAACTATTACAGCTTTTTGCTCATACCAAGCTATATTAAATGCTATAGGTAATTCATTTATATCTTCTAACTCAAATACCTCTTTTAATTTTAAAGCGATTAGAGCTAATGAGTATGAATCATTACATTGCCCTGCATCTAAAACTCTTGGTATTCCATTTATATCTCCTAGTGGAAGTTTATTATATTTATATTTTGCACATCCTGCAGTTAATATAACAGTATCTTTTGGTAAAGCTTTTGCAAATTCTGTATAATATTCTCTTGATTTTGCTCTTCCGTCACATCCTGCCATAACAAAGAACTTCTTAATAGCTCCTGATTTAACTGCATCAACTACTTTATCTGCAAGTGCGAAAACTTGATTATGAGCAAATCCACCTATTATTTCCCCTGTTTCAATCTCTTTAGGCGCTGCACATTTTTTAGCATGCTCTATTATTACTGAGAAATCTTTATCATCTTCTGAATTTCCTGTTATATGAGTACATCCTTCAAATCCTGCTGCTCCTGTAGTGTATACTCTATCTTTATAACTATCTTTTGGAGGAACTATGCAGTTTGTTGTCATTAATATAGGTCCATTAAAGCTTTCAAATTCTTCTTTTTGTTTCCACCATGCATTACCATAGTTTCCTGCAAAATGAGAATACTTCTTAAATGCAGGATAGTAGTGAGCTGGAAGCATTTCTGAGTGAGTATATACATCTACACCTGTTCCTTCTGTTTGTTTTAGTAATAACTCTAAGTCTTTTAAATCATGACCTGATATTAATATTCCTGGATTATTTCTAACTCCAATATTAACTTTTGTTATCTCTGGGTGTCCATAAGTTCCAGTGTTAGCACTATCAAGTAATGCCATCGCATCTACCCCTACTTTACCTGTCTCTAAAGTTAACTCAACTAATTCTTGTACAGTTAAATTATCATTTAGAGTTTTTGCTAAAGTGCTTTGCATAAATGCATTAATATCCTCATTATCATATCCTAATGCATTTGCGTGCTTCATGTATGCAGACATTCCTTTTAGTCCATATATTATTAATTCTCTTAAACTTCTTATATCTTCGTTTTTTGTTGCTAATACTCCAACTTTAGTTGATTTTTCATCCATTTCTTTTCTAGTTGTTGCATTCCATAATGCAGCCTCAGATAAATCTTCTTTATCAGCTAACTCAGTTAATAAATCAGCTTTTACTTGTAAAGTTTTATTTACTCTTTCATAAAATACTTCATTATCAAAATTTGCATTAGTTATTGTAGTAAATAAATTTATAGTTACTAAATGATTTACTTCATCTGCTACTTTTTTACCTTCATTTCTTAATCTTGTAGTAATTTCTGATAAACCTTTTGTAGTATATATTAAAAGATCTTGCATTCTAGCTAAATCTGGTGATTTTCCACAAACTCCGAATTTAGTACATCCTGTACAACCTGCTGTTTCTTGACATTGAAAACAAAACATTTTATTCTCCATAAAAATCCCTCCAATTTATTTGTCTTTCCTTATGAGATAATTATATATTTAAATAAAAAAAAATAGCGTAACCTAAGTTACACTATTTATAAATCTTCTATATGAGTATAGCTATTTCTTCCATTAGCCTTTGATGTATAAAGTGCCCTATCTGCTAAATTTATAGCTTCTTTTAAGTTTTCCTTTGAATATATAGTTGAGATTCCAATACTTAAAGTTATATAATTTTCTACCTCAGAGTAATCATGTTTGACTTCTTCTTTAGATATATTATATTTTATCCTCTTTGCAAAGCCTATAGCTTCATCTTTGAACGTATTTTTAAGTACTACACAGAATTCTTCTCCACCATATCTAAAAACCATGTCGTTACCTCTACAACTATATTTTAAAACGTTAGAGATAAGTTTTAATACTTCATCTCCACTTTGATGGCCATAATTATCATTATAAAGTTTAAAATAGTCAACATCTATCATTAAAAAAGATATAGGAAAATCTTTTTTTCGTATATTCTTTTTATATAGTTCAAAATATCGTCTATTGTATACTCCACATAAAGCGTCTTTCATAGACTCTATTCTAGATTTTTTCATATTTTTATAAATAAGTATTACAACTATAACAAGGGCTACATTTATTAATATAAATAATATTACTGTTCTTTTCATTATAGTTACTTTATTTTGTTCTAAAATTCTATTACTTAAATGAAATTTATATTGTCTATTATTTATAGTTGAAATTTCTTTATCCTCATTATAATATTCTTCTATTAGTTTCTCATATTCTTCTTGATTACCTTGCTTTTTATATATGTTTATTCGCTCTGATATCGCAAACTTAGAAATATAATTATCTCCTTCTTTTGCACCATATAATTCAAGCTTTTTAAACTCTTCTAGTGCCTTATCTGTTTCTCCTATTTTTTTATAGTAAATAGCATATGCTCGAATTTTTAGCATTTTATTTTCGGTATAATAAATTTCTGAGTTTTTGGCTTCTAAGCTTTCTATCTTATCGAAATAATATTTTACTTTTTCAAGTTTATTATTATATACTTCACTCACAATTAAATCTGAGTAATACATTATAAGTAAATCGTCTTTATGATATTGTGGTAGTTTGTCTAGATATCCCTCAGTTTTATTTAAAATAGACTGAAACTCACTCATATCACCTATATGCAAATATATCTCTGCTAAATTAAGTAATGCATACGTCTTTATCCTAGCATCTTCTGCCTCATTACCATCCTTAGTTCTTATTATTCCCACTAAAATTTCTGCACTTTTAAGGTACTCTCCCATATGTCTATATGCAATTGCAGAATTTATATCTATTTTATATTTATTACCTCTACTTACATATTTATCAGCCTTTTCATACATAAGTATTGCATTAACTGTTTCTCCTTGGAATGTATTTATTATTCCAAGATAGTTATAAACATTAAATTTATCTGATTTACTCAAAGCATTAAATATATGTTTATCATTTGCAATTTTTTCTAGGTTTTTTTCTGCTAAATCATACTTTCCTTCCTGGATTTGGAGTTTTGATTCATTTAATATACCTTTTTTACTTTCTCTAATTTCATTTATACTGTTTATATTTAGAAACAAAAAGTAGGCTCCTATAAACACTATAAATATACATATATATTTGTTTGATTTTGCCAGCTTCATGTATCACCTCTTTAAGGTTTTTAATATTAGTACTCCTTTTCTAGTTCTAAAATTTCTATAAATATATCTACTATCTTTGGATCAAACTTCTTTCCTTTATATCTTTTAATTTCTTCTATAGCATTAGATTTAAGCTCTAATCTGTTTTTATATTTACTATCCATAATACTATCATAAAAATCTACAACTCTTATTATTCTAGCCATGATAGGAATTTCCTCACCTTTTAGACCTAATGGATAGCCACTTCCATCATATTTTTCATGATGAGTTAATACTACTCTAGATATATGTGATAAATCACTAGAAGCTTGTAAAATTCTATATCCTTTTTCTGTATGTGTTTTAATAATCTTAATTTCTTCATCTGTTAACTGTTCTTTTTTTAATAGAATATCTTTATCAATTCCAACTTTACCTATATCATGAAGTTTTGTTACTAATTCTAATTCATCTAATTGAACAGGAGTAAAACCTAATTTATATCCAATTTTAAGAGCATATTTGACTAGTTTTTGTATGTGGATTTTTGATTCAATTTGCTTATCATGTAGGGATTGAAATAATGAAAATATTATTGAACTTTGTATACTTTTTTCTTTTAAGAATTTTTGTCTATATAGCTTTTCTTCAGCTTCTTTTAAGTTTTCATATAAATCCTTTTCTAATGTATCCTTTATGGATGACCCTAATGCTATACTTAACTCTATTAGATTAAATTTAGATTTTTTACATCTATTTAATATATTAGCAATAATCTCTTCACATTTATATTTACCACAATTAGGCATAAGTATTACAAATTCATCTCCACCCCATCTAAATATGTAATCTTCTTCTCTAGTTGAAAGTTTAAGTACATTAGCTATTTCTTTTAATAGCTTGTCTCCTTCTAAATGCCCAAATGTATCATTTACTACCTTTAATCCATTTACATCTCCCATTATAACACCTATTGGAAGGTATTTACTTTTATTTAATTCATTTTTTTTATCTTCAAAGCATGCTCTATTGTAAACTCCAGTTAAACTATCTGTATAACTTAACTTTATTAACTTTTCTTTTAACTCTATTTTTTCAGTTACATCACTTGCCAAACCTACTATTCCCCATACATCTCCATTATCATTAATAACTGGTACTTTAATGGTTTCTTCAACCCTTAAGTTTCCACTTTTATCCTTAAATTCTCTTTCACAAATTTTTATTTTTTTATTTTTTAATATATATTCATCTTCTTCTACAAACTTTTTTGCTAATTCATAAGGAACTGCTCCACTTTCAAAATCGCTCTTTCCTATCATAGAATCTATCCCTAAGTTCATATAAAAATCTTTCCATTTTTTATTATACCCTAGGTACCTGCAATTTTTATCTTTATAAAAAATATAATCTGGTATAGTATCTATTATAGTTCTTAGTATATGTTCATTTTTATCTAATTTTTTTTGAGTTTCACATTTACATCTGATATCCATTAACATACCCATAAATCCAATTACGTTTTTATTTTTATCTTTAAATTGAGTTATATAACACTTTGATATTTTATCATATATATCTATATCAAATTGAATCATTTCTTTATTATTTTCTATTACTTCATACATAAGGTTATTACATTTATCATTTAAATAACACTCTTTACACAATCTATCATATTTATTTTCTTTACCTATTAAACTTAAATTACATATATCATCAAATTTACTGTTTGCATATTTTATTTTATTATCTAATCCTTTTATCCAAACTGGAAATGGCATATTATCTAAAACCTGTTTCACATGCTTATCTATCATATCTCAGTTCCCTTCTAATATAGGTCTTAATACCATTTTCGCCTATATAAATACCTTTGTTTTTAGTTAAATCATACTATTTAAATTATATAAAATTTGTTTTAAATAGTATAATTTAATTTTTTAATACGTCATATTAATCTTTTTCTTAAAGTAAATTTATTTTAAAAATAAGAATATATATACAACTTTAAAAATATTATATAATATGAGCTTTATATATTGAGTTATCTAAGGGGGATGATATTTTTATGATTGAAGTTTATAGTAGAAATTTAAATGACAAAAATAAAATTTTAAGAAAATCAGGATATATTTTAGGTGTAATATATGGTCCTAATTTAAAAAATACTATACCTATTAAAATACCTAAGACATCTTTTTTAAGATATATAGAAAATAATAAAAGTCTTAATATAGACTTATTACTAGATAATGAGGTTAAGTCATGTACTATTACTGAAATCCAATCCCAACCTGCATTTGATGGGTATATGCATATAAGCTTTAAATGTATAGACTAAAAAAGAGTTTGCTAAAATAGCAAACTCTTCTTCATATTAACAATTATTATTAAAAATACATTTATATGATTTATCTCATTTTTAAAATTATTCAAAAGTATTTTTTATTTAAAACTTGTCGTTTATATATTTAGATTTTATGGATTTGAAATTTATAAATGCTCCTAAAAAAATTATAGCTGAAGCTAGTAATGATAATCCTATTACTATATAGAAAGTCCCTAAATATAATTTAGGTATAAACGATACATTTCTTAATGATATTCCAAATGTAATCATAAATGCCATAGTTATAAATCCCTTTAAATCAAAAAAAGAAAATGCACAATGTTTTTCTAGTTGAGAATTTACTATCCTATAAACATTTCGTTTGTAAATTTTTATAAATATCTTTGTAAAAAAAATATATGCTCCCAAAATTCCTATTGCAAAAAATATATATTTATTATGAGCATTCTTTAGTATATCCCCTATCCCTATTGATAAAACTCTATCTGCTGCTATTGCCCATACAATTGCTGCTAATAAAAATAAAACCCTTTTTGAAACTGCTGGTTTAAATTTTTCTACTAATGTCATAACACAAGCCTCCTTAGGTCTTAAATTAACATTTATTTTATACCCGGGAAGAAATTTGTATAATCATCTACCTTTAATTTCTAATCATGTAGTTATAAACCGCTCCTATCTTTCCTGAATCATTTAAATATTTACACGGTATAACATTCCATTTAGACGATAAATTTTCAAGTTTTCCATTTTCTTTAATTAATTCTACAGATAGTTTGTTTAATTCCAGTTTTATATCACTTATAAAAATAGACTCCTCACTTACTCCTCCCCCTATTAAAACTTTTTCTGGGTCTATTATAAATCCTAAATTATATATACATATAGCTATTCTTCTTATCCATTTTTTATAAGCATCTACAGCATCCTCATCTTTACTCTTTATTAAATTAAATATAGAAATACCATCCAGAGCTTTATAGTATATTCCTTTTTTACTAGCAACCTGCTTTATAAAAGTTATTGTAGAGCTATCTCTATTTAAAGTTTTCACCTTATATCTATCATATATGTTATCAACTATCATGTACCCAAATTCTCCTGCAAAATTGTTATTTCCACTTACTAGCTTATCATTTATATAAAGTGCTCCTCCAACTCCCGTACCTAATGTTATACAAATAAAATTAGAGTTTTCTTTAGCATTTCCAATCCATTTTTCAGCTAAGAGGGCACAGTTAGCATCATTTTCTACTTCTACATCTATTTTTAATTCTCGTTTTAAAAGTTCTTTTATATTTACCTTATCTAAAGCCCTAATAGACCCTCCATCTTGTATATATCCACTTTCAGGGTTAATACATCCTGGTATACTAAGTCCTATGCCATCTAGTTCTTTAAATTCATTAACTATTGAATCAATAATTTTCACAAGCTTTCCTAAGTCATATTTAGGGGTTTTTATATATTTACTTCCTTTTATTAATTCTTCTCCATATTCATTATATGTACCATATTTTATAGATGTACCACCTATGTCAATTCCTAAGTATATACTCAATATAACCCCCCCTAAGCTTTTTTATATTATTAATTTTATCATATTAAAAATACATACTTTCTATAAAAATATATTACCTTAATTTATAATTTAGTAACAAACTTTATTTTTTATAAAAATTATTTTTGTTTTGTTGTATACTGATTGTATGATTTAAATTTGTCGAAAGGAGGTTTGGAATTTGATGAAAAATTTTAAAATGAAAAATCAGATTTTAATTTCAACCTATATAGTTGTTTTAGCTTTCTTACTTTTAAATATACATTCTGTATTAAAAATTTTAGGGCAATCTCTGTCAGTATTTAAACCATTTATAATTGGTATAGCAATTGCATTTTTAATAAATATACCTATGAAATGTTTTGAGAAAAGACTAATTACTCCCCTTTTAAAAAAATCTAGATTGAAAAATTCTAAAATATTTGCACGAATTTTATCTTTACTACTTACACTTATTATATTATTTGTACTAATCAGTTCTTTTGTAAACTTTGTAATTCCCCAGTTAGTTAAAAGTACTTCTAGTCTAGTAAGTGGTGTGCCTCAATATATAGATACGTTACAATCTTATGCTACAAACTATTTTTCACATATAAAATTATCAGATAGTATGCATACAAATATTTTATCCGGAATGGAGAAATTATCTAATTTTGTAGTTAAGTTTGCAAATTACTTTATTTCAAACATACTTGGTATTACATTTAGTATTACTTCTGCTATTACTAACTTTTTAATAGGTTTCATAATAGCTATCTATATTCTTTTAAGTAAAGAAAAACTTCTAATTCAATGTAAAAAAGTTACTTATGCATTTCTAAGTGAAAAAAATGCTAATAGAGCTATTGATGTATCTCACCTAGTATGTCATAAGTTCTCTAGATTTATAGCAGGTCAATGTACAGATGGAGTAATACTTGGAACTCTATGCTTTATCGGAATGAGTATATTCAAAATGCCTTATGCTCTTCTTGTAAGTACTTTAATAGCTATAGCTGATTTAATACCTATATTTGGTACATTTATAGGTACAGCCATTGCAGCTTTCATTATCTTTATGGTTAAACCTATAACTGCCTTATATTTTATAATAATGATAGTTGTAATCCAACAAATAGAAGGTAATTTAGTTTATCCATTTGTTGTTGGAAACTCTATTGGATTATCTTCATTTTGGATTTTAGTTCCTATCTTTGTAGGTTCATCTACATTTGGTGTTTTAGGAATTATAATAGGTGTTCCTTTATTTAGTGTTATTTATACCTTAGCTTCTGGATACATAAATAAAAGGCTTGAAGATAAAAATATACATTTTTAATAAATAAAAAGTCAGAGCTATTATATTAGCTCTGACTTTTCTTTTTTTACACTAGATATTAATTTTTCCTTATATTTAATAACAATCTCTAGTATCATATTTAATTCATCTACTTTTAGTATATACATTAGGCCTAAGTAAACAAAACCTCCTGCTAAAATCGATACTGATAAATCAATAATTTTTATATCTATTAAATTAGACATATTGTTAAAAACAAACTTAACCGTAAAACTCATGATAATAACAGAAATTAATGACTTTATCAAAGTAGAAAAAATCTTATCCTGACCAAAATATCCAGCTTTTTTATGTAAACTGATAAAAAGTGTAATTATACACACTATAGATGATATACTTGTTGCTAATGTTAATCCTGCATATCCAAAAACCTTTGAAAAATAAATATCCATAATTATGTTTAAAATAACAGCGATAATCCCATTTATCATAGGTGTTTTAGTGTCTTTTAGAGAGTAGAAAATTTTTCCCAATATATCTCTAAGGGAGTAAGCTATCATACCAACTGAATACCCTGACAACGCCAATGCTGTCATATAAGTGGCATTACTATCAAATCTTCCCTTCTCAAATAAAATACTAACTATAGGACTTGATAAAATTATAGCCCCTGCAGATACTGGTAGTATAAATATTATTACTAAATTTATACTTTTAGTTATTATACTTACAAATCCATCCTTATTTTTATCAACTAATAGCTCCGAAATTTTAGGATATATTACTGATGTCAATGATACTGTAAATATCCCCATTATGAAACTATTTAACTTTCCAGCATAACTAATTGCAGATACGCAGCCTACTCCAAAATTAGTTGCCATACTATTATCTACTGCTGAGTTAACTTGATTTACTGCAACTCCAATTAAAATAGGTATTAGTAAAATCATCATTTTTCTTAAATACTTATCTTTTATATCTATTTTAAATTTGTATCTATATCCCTTTTTATAGGCATAAATAATCTGTATTAAAAACTTAGATATTAATCCTATAGATATTCCTATAACCATTACGTAAGGACTTGTTTTTACACTTATAAAAATTGAAATTATAGATATAATATTAAATGGTAAGCTCACTATAGTTGGTATTACAAATTCTTCATTTATGTTTAAAAATGCAGTTATAACTCCAGATATACCTGTAAAAAATCCACCAATCATTAGTATTTGAGTAAACTTAACAGCAGTATTAAATTGACTTCCCTTAAGTCCCATAGCAAATACTTTTACTAAAATATCTGGGAAAATCATACCAAATAAAGTTATAAACAAACTTACAACTATAGTAATATTAAATACATTGTTTAAAAATTTATTTGCTCTTTCTTCTCCATCTATACTTCTTATTTCATAGTGCATAGGTATAAATGTAGTTATTATACAAGTCCCAACTAAAGCAAATATTATATCTGGAATACTTGATACAGCTAAATATATTCCTCCGTAACCATTAATCCCATATAATGCAGTTAAAGCTTGATCTCTACCAAATCCAATTACCTTGCAAAATACTCCTAATATCATTATTAACGCAGTATTTTTAGCTATCTTACTCATCTGATTTCTCCTTATAAAGATTTTATAAGCTTAAGATATCAATGATCATTTTTATATTCAATATAACTTGCATGTTTGGTAGATTTTACTTCATAGTTGGTAGTGGAATTAATATTTTCACAATAAATTTTTTATCATCATATTTTATATCAACTTCTCCATCATAACTATAAATAGTCCTTTTTACATTCTCTAATCCAATTCCATGGGTTAATTTATCTTCTTTATCTGTTATTAAATTGCCACCTTTAATGTCAATTGTATTACACTTACTGTTTTCTATCTTCATTACAAAGAAATTTTCATTTATATAAGAACCTTTTAAACTTATATATTTATCCTCCTGTAGTTTATCACAAGCTTCTATAGCATTATCTATTAAGTTTGAAAATATCGTACATACGTCATTAACTTTAATAAAACCACACTTTTTAAATTCTATATATGCATTAAACTTAATTTCTTTATCTAAACAAATTCCTTTCTTTTCATTAAGAACTATATCTAAGATCAAATTTCCCGTGTTAAAACAACTTTCACAATTTTCTATCTCAGTATTTATCTCTGTTATATACTCATTAAGACCTTCACCTGTGTTAGATAAGTTTTGCATGCACGCCATATGATTTTTCATATCATGGTACATTTGTCTTACTCTATCTTGATTTTCTTTTACTTTCATATAATATTTGTATTCCATGTCCATTTTTTCTTTCATAAGTTTATTCTCTATATAAATACGATTATCTCTTGTTATCTTTCTAAAAAGAAATATCATTAATATATTAGAAAATATCATTAATATTCCCATAAAAAAAACTGAAAAATCATTTATAAAATCATTTCCTAATACTTTATTAGTTTTATTAACTAAAACTATCGATAAACTCAGTATGTTTACACATATTGGAAAAAATATTGCTATAAAATGTTTTTTATTTATGTATTTATATGATTTGAAGTACTTATAAAGCACTGAAGTTGCTATAAATATAAGAACTGAAAAGGTCATTATTTCTAAGCTTGAAAAATAATTATACGAGCTAACTTCAATATCACTTAAGTTACTTATTTTTAAAATTATAGCTAATCCTATTGTTTTCAATGTAACTATCAATATCCAAAATGCTGATGTAATAATAACTGATCTAAATAAAGTTTCTTTATAATTTGTTTTATAAAATAAAAATCCTGTAATTATATAGATTAGTGGTTTTAGAGAAGTTGTAGATATCACACTAGCTATTACACATAATAAAAATGTAATAAATCTTATTTTCCTTGATGTTTTTTGATTACTTATATAATCTAATAAGATTTTAAAACATATCCATGCTATAGTTGTTAAACTTAAACTTGTTATTAAAGCTACGAAAGTCTTATTTATTATCATAATTTATCTCCTAAAAGACTAGTAAATTGAATTTTTAAATCTTTCATTTTATGCCTGCTAACTTGCACCTCATATTTTCCTAAAAAAACACTATCTTGACCTATTTTATTTATATGTTCTAAATTTATTATAAAGCTATTGTGACATCTAAAGAATGTTGATCCTTCTAAATGTTTCTCTATTTTATTTATTCCCATATTAGATTTATAACTTCTTTGATTTGTATGTATTAATGTATTTCTATTATCTGTTTCAATATATACAATAGATCCTAACTCTATTTTATTTACTTCACCCTTATAAGTAACAACAACACTAGGCCTTTTTTTGTTTTCTATTTCTCTTATACAAAGATTTAACTGAGAATCAAAGTTATCAAATCCAATAGGTTTTATAATGTACCTATATGCTCTTACTTCATATCCTTCTTGAACATAATCCCAAATTCCAGTTATAAAAATAATTTCAACATTATTATCAAATGTTCTTATTGTTCTTGCTGTATCCATTCCATTGATTTCTTCCATCTGTATATCAAGAAATAATATATCTAGTTTTTGTGGATAATTAGCTATTAATTCTTCTCCACTTTTAAATTCAAAAATCTCATAATTTTTATTTAAAAGCGATCTATTTATATAATTTTTAACTAATTCTCTTTGTGATTGCTCATCTTCGCATATAGCTATTTTAAGCATATTAATTCTCCTCATCAATTTTAAGTTTTAACATAATTTTATCATAATAATAAAATAACCCATATACTATGAATTTAGCATACAGGCTTGTATAAATAAATATACATTCTTACTAGTATCTAAATATAAATACTAAATTTACTTCTTACTTAAAGTAGTTTTAATACTTTATAAAGTTAAAAAGCCTACTTTAAGTAAGCTTTTTAGTTTAAAACTTTACTGTAAAAGTAGGCTTATATATATATTAATTACAATTTTTTTCTTTATATACCTTAGTCATATAGAAATAGAATGGTACTGCTACTAACAATCCACCTAATCCCCAAACAATTTTCATAGGATCACTCATTCCAGCTTCTATTAATAACCATACACTTACTGCTACTGCAAATATTGGAACAAAAGCTCCTCCTGGTATTCTAAATCTAACTTCTTTTCCTGCATATTTCTTTCTAAATACTAAAACTGCTATACAAGTAGGTATATACTGTATAAATCTTGATATAACACTTATTTGTAATAATACCTTGAAAGATCCAGACCATGCTATTAAAAGAGTTCCTACAACAGTTATTATTATAGCTATATATGGAACACCTTTTTTGTTATTTTTAGCTATGCATTTTGGAACTAATCCTTGCTCTGCTAATGCAACTCCTGATCTAGGAGTAAGGAAAGATGCTGCTATGTTTATACCTCCAACAGATATAACTGTACCTATTGTAATTATATAAACTCCTGCATTACCAATCATTGATTTTGCTGCATCTGCAACTGGAGTTGCTGCTCCGCTTAAGTTTGGTCCTAATATACCTATACTTATAGCTAATACGAATACATAAACTATAGATACTATTGCCATTACTGCTATAAGTGCTTTAGGAACGTTTTCTTTTGGATTTTGCATATCTTTTGCTGCAACTGCTAAAGACTCAAATCCAGTAAATGCATAAAATAATGATATAGCTGCTGCAACAAATGCTGTAGTTGTTGCTTCACCTTTTGGTACTATTACAAAAGGTGTAAAATTATGACCTTTTATAAAGAATATACCAACTGCTATAAAAAATATTAATGGAACAAGTTTACCAACAGTTATTATATCATTTAAAACTTTTGAGGCTTCAACCCCCATTATATTTACAATTCCAAGTCCTATTAAAACTACTCCTATTATAACGTTTTTTGTAAATGGATCTGCTGCTTGTGGCCAAACTGTCGAAATAGTTATAGCAAAAAAGTTTGCCATCGCTGCCCAAGCTATCATACCTATAGCCCATTTCATAAATCCAACTTCAAAACCTATAAAATCACCAAATGCTTCTTTTGCATAAAGATATGGACCTCCATTTTCATCAAACCAACTACCTGCTTCAGCAAAGCAAAGAGCTATTGATACTGCAAGTACCATACAGAATACTAAAACTACTATACTAGCAGGTCCTATCATTTTGTATGCCTCACCTGGCAATCCAAATATTCCAGAACCTATAATTGAGTTAATACCTAAAAAGAACAATACTCCAAAGTCCTAATTTCTTGCTATCTCCCATAGTTTTCCTCCATAGATTTATTTATATATTTTATTTTACTTAGTTGTTTCATCAACTAATGCTTGGAATAACTTTTGCATCATTGGGTTATCTTTTGTCATCATTTCTGGGTGCCATTGAACTCCTATTACAAATTCATCGCCTTCTTTTTCTATAGCTTCTATAACTCCATCTTTAGATACAGCAGAAACTATATATCCATCAGCTATTTCATTTGCAGCTAAGTGATGGAAACTATTAACATGAATTTCTTTTTCACCTAGTATCTCATATAATTTTGTTCCTTCTTTTACAATTGCTGTATGTGTAGCTACATTAGATAAATGTTGTTGATTATGCTTTACATAACATCCTTCAATTAAAGATAAATCTTGGTATAAGCTACCTCCACCAAATACATTTATAACTTGCTCTCCTCTACATATTCCTAGTATTGGTTTTTTCATTTCTAAAGCAAATTTTAAAAGTTTAAAATCATAAGTATCTCTTTTAGGTAAGATTCCTCCAAGTTTTTGATGAGGTTCTTCTCCCCAATTTAAAGGATTTATATCATGTCCTCCTGATAATATAAGAGCATCTATATTTTCAACTTGCTCTTTTATAATCTCATCATCGTAAACCATTGGAACTATGTAAGGTACTGCATTACATCTTGCTACAGATTGTACATAGTCATTATTTACATATGCTCTTTCATACCCTGGAAACATTCCTCCTTCATCAATTATTAAACTTCCTGAAATTCCTATTACTGCCTTTTTAGTTTTCATGAATTAATGCACTCCCATCATCAAATAAATAAAATTTAAAGATTTTCTATAATTTAATTATTTCAATAATAATTTAAAGCAATTTCTATGCCAATTTTAGATTTATTGATAGTTTTTTATTTTTATAAACTATAAAAATTTATAGTATTTAGTTTTTCTAGTACTTTAAGTGAAGTCTATTATTTATCTAATAAAAAAATAATGAGGTAGATAAATACTTATTTATCTACCTCATTATTTAAATAGGTTAAATAGGAAATGTTTTCATCCTATTTTTTTACCTGTTTAAAGCAGTAAGAATCTCTAATCCTTTATTGCTAAGTTCGCTTCCTTTTCTTCCTGAATTTGATAATACAATATCTTCCTCCTTTAGTATCTCTAAAATGTGTCTAACTTCTCCTTCTGTAATTAAAATCCCTTTTTCACTAAGTTCTTTATATATACTACTTCTTCCTGAAGACTTTTGATTTTTATTGTGTCTATCTATACATTTCATAACTTCAATAGTTTTTTCAATACAGGTTTTATTTTTTAAATAATCTATTTCTTTTTTATAATCTTTTTTTATATTTATAAGATTATATGGTAAATCATCTATAGAAACCTCTTCACCTGATGACATAGTATTTATATACATAGCTGTATTTCTAAGCTCTCGTATATTCCCAGGCCAATTGTATGAATTTATAATAGATTTAACTTTTTCACTTATGCTTATATCTCTTTCTATAAAATATTTTAACATCATATTTATATCATCTTTTCTTTCTCTTAGAGGCGGTATATTTATAGGTAATACATTTATTCGATAATATAAGTCTGATCTAAATTTTTCTTCTTTTATCATCTTAGGTAAATCTCTATTCGTAGCTGCTATTACTCTAACATCTATATCAATTATGCTTTGACCACCTACCCTCATAACCTGATTTTCTTGAAGTACTCTAAGTAGTTTTATTTGAAGATACATAGGCATATCCCCAATTTCATCTAGAAAAACCGTTCCATTATGAGCTTGTTCGAATAAACCTTTTTTCCCACCTTTTAATGCCCCTGTAAAAGCTCCCTCTTCATATCCAAAAAGCTCACTTTCAAGTAAGTTTTCAGGCATAGCTGCACAATTTATAGCTATAAATGGTTGGTTACGTCTATCGGATTCATTATGAATAGATTGTGCAAATAACTCCTTACCTGTTCCACTTTCTCCTGTTATTAGAACTGTGTAATCTGATTTCGCAATTTTTTTTGCTAAATTTTTAGTATTCTCCATGTTAACTGAGTTAGTTTTTATATCATCAAAAGTGTATCTAGCTATTTGCCCCTTATCTCTTAACATCTTACTTAAATTTTGTTCTAGTTTCTTTATATATGTGATTTCTTGAATACAAAAATAAAATCCAATTTCTTTTCCAAAACTATTTATAGTGTGCTTATTTACAGTTATATATTTATTTTTAAATTTTACATCCTCATCTTTTGGATTTTTTAACTTAAGCACGCCTAATATATCTTTATCCTCTAAATTATTTAGCTTTTTTCCTACTATATCAAATTTTATGTCTAATATATTTTTTACACTTTCATTACAAACTTTTATTTCTCCATCATTTGAAATTAGTATCATACCATTTTTAGATAAGTTTATAATCGATTTTAATTCGTCATTTTCAACAGTTAGATTTTTGTATGTATGATTAATTCCAGAGTGTAAGCTTATTACTTCCTCTGAATATTTTATTAGCCTTTCAGTTATTTCTTTATTATCTATATTTAATTTAGTTAATATCTGCAAAAATGTAGAAATATCAATAAATCTATGACCTATATCTATTATTTCATCTATATATTCAGGTACTAAATGAACCTCACCGGGAGTTACACATACCTTTATATGTTTATACTCATTATTTTTATCGTAAGGAATTAAATTTAAATGATTTATACCTATATGATATAAAGTTGACATGGTTTCTAATATAGTCTGTTCATTATCATTTACAACTAAAACATCCATTCCTTTTGGTAGAGAAAATAATTTATAAATATCTTTTTGCTTAACACTTCTATTTAAAATTATTATTTTTTTGCTATCGTCTACATATTCTTTAATTTTTATAGACCTTTCTCTAAGCATTACTAGTACTATATCATCAGTTATAACTTGTCCTTTTTGAAGATTATTAAAAAAGTAATTATTAATTTTTATATTATCTTTAAATATCATACGTATATTTTCATTCAAAAATATTTCTAGTTTAGATAAGCCATCAGTGACTACACCTATAGTTTTCATATATTTGTCTCCTTTTAATCTAAGACTTAGCAAACGTTTGTGCCTTTGCTAAATTAAAGTCATATCTATATATTATTTTTCTGCATTTATATTATACACAATTTATATATATATTTGAAAATAAAAAAAGGATGATAAATCATCCCCTTTAATCAAGTTTATTATTACTTGTTTACTATTTCATTTAATACATCATATGAAAAATCTATTATTTCTGAACAGCTAACCTTATTCATTTTTAAATCTTTGCATATTTCACTATTATATTTTTCTCTAACTCTATTCATTAATTCTCTAGAATAAGCTCTAGCATCATTAGCTTGTGAACTTTCTTCTCTACCTTTTAAATAACCTAGAACTAATACTGCTCCATTTACTGCTCCACATAAACTCCCAACAGTAACTCCAGTTCCCATACCACTTCCTAATGAAACTGGTATATCAGTATTGTGTTCTTCATTGTACGACTTTATTATAGCCTCTGCACAAGTGTATCCTTCTTTATGATATTCTGATGGTCTAGTCATTTATTTGCCCTCCAATTTATGTTAGTCTTTCAATATAAATTTTATCATTTATTTATGTTTATTTTACTATTTAATTTTAATTTTATCTGTGACAATGTTACATTTTTTTATAATCCCTAAAGAGTTTGTAAATTGATTTAGTCTATTACATAAACCTAACCATGTTTTATCACTCATATCTAAATTTTTATTTCTAACATTAAAAGTTATTATATTTTCTATTATTTCATTTATAGATTTACCTAATCTTTTTTCAAAAATAGGTAAATCTGAATCTATAGGAGATGCTATACCTTTCATTTTAGGCAAGTCTATATATTTAATTTTTCCTGAAGTATTTATATCTTCTCCTATCCATTTACTAACCCCAGGTATATTGGTTGTAATAACAGTACACCCACTAGCTAGCGCTTCTATAACAACTAATGGTAATCCTTCAAAAAATGAAGGAAGTATAAAAATATGAGAATCTCTAAAAATTTGTGCTAAATCTTTTTGATTTACCTTTCCTAAAAATTTAATATTAAACTTGCTCATTCTTGAAAGTTCTAGGATTTCCTCATATTCTTTTTTGTCACTTCCATCCCCTACTATGTTTACATTTATGAAATTAGCAGGATAATTAATTTCATCTAATGATTTTATTAAAGATTCTACACCTTTTTGTTTACATACCTTACCTGTAAATGTAATATTTATAATATTATTTTTTATTTGATTATTAAAAAATATATTTTCATCATATCCACTACCTAAAGAAAATACTTTATTTTCTTTTATATCAAATGTCTCTATTATTTCTTTTCTTTGTTCATCATGAAGAGCAAATATCATATCCAGATTTTTTATATTATGTTTTATAAATTTATGTTCTAAATTATGACTTTTTATTTGCTTAAGACACGTTCCATGTGATATACCAACAACAGGAATATCGCTAATAATTTCTCTCACAAAAGCCGTTATAAGATATAGGTGATGACATATGACTAAATCCGGTTTTATTTCATCTAGTGCTTTATCTATTCTAATTTTAAATGCATTCTTTAATTTCTTTACCATAAATTCATCCATATCTTTATACATAGTACTTTTATATGGCATAATATCACTCATTCCTAAAGTATCAAAAGGAATTTCTTTTGTGTTATAAATTACAGGATAAAACTTTATATTATCGTCAAAGCAATTTATAGAATCTTCTTTATCAATACCTGCAATTACTCCTTGACTATATCCTAACTTATCAAACCCTTTAATCATTCCACTCATATAAATACCACTACCAGTGCTATTTGGTTTTTGAGTTATTATATGTAGTATATTCATATTTTCCCCCTTAAATGAATTAAAAACTTATGTCTAAATAAATACAAGAAGAATCATCACTTATTTTAAACCTTGGGAATTTTACTGTTGAATAATCATTTCTTTCTATTTCCCTAAGTTTTTCATAAATTATACCAACTCCACTTTTTTCTACCTCATTTAGCAAATCCAATTCGTCTATTTCATTGTATCTATCACTTATACAAGAAAATCCATCACTAATTAACATCAATTTTATATCTTCTTCTATTTCTATAAAACCATTTAGTGCGTTATTAATAGCACATTTATCAAAATCTAAAATCCAGTAACCTTCTTTAGTATTTTTTTTCAATCTATTACATATTATAGTACTCATTACTTTAGTTTTTATATCTTCATATGAAAGTTTATCTAAATTAGGTAAGGCTTCCATTTGATCATATACTAACTTATCCAAGTAACATAAAGATCTATCTTTTATAATTTTTATATTATCTTTAATCTTAAAGTGTAAGGCACAGTCCCCTAGTAAAAAATATTCTAGTTTGTCATCATAAAATTTTACAGCTGAAATAGAACTTGAAGGTGTGTCAATTTTCTCTATTTTATTCTTATCAACAACTTTATAATATTCATTTTTAATTTTCTCTATTCCATCTATCATAATTTCCTTTAGAGTACTTTTTTTAGATATATTTTGATGTAAGTAATTATTCCACCAATTTACATACCAATTAGCATCACTTTTCTTTGATACCAAGTTTTTATTATTAAGTCCAGTAGCTCCATCTAATACCCATGCTCCAAATGGATTTACACCTATTATATCTTCATTATACTTAGCGCTTCCTTTATAGCATAAAGTATCACAAACTTTCATTTCCATATGATATCCTCCATCTATGGCAAATTTATATTACCATATAATTTCTAAAAAACTTGTCGAAAAATATATAAAAAAGTATTATTTACTATTTATTTAATAATACTTCAAATTTCATCTTTAATTAAGTTTATTCTATATAAATTGATAACTTACCTTCATATTATATATATTAATTTATAGTAATAAAAAAGACTACCTCAATATAAAAATTGAGATAGTCAAAAGTTTGTAATTATTTAAAGTATTTAACTCCAGATTCAAAGATTTTTTGATCTTTTTCTCCTATAATATTTTTAACAACTTGGTTTCCAATTCTTTCTGAATGACCCATTTTACCAAGAATTCTTCCATCAATACTTGTTATACCTTCAACTGCAAAAGTAGATCCATTTGGATTGAAATCTATATCATAAGTTGCATTTCCTTCTAAATCTACATATTGAGTAGCTATTTGACCATTGTCTACTAATTGTTTTAAAGTTTTTTCATCTGCTACAAATCTCCCTTCACCATGAGAGATTGCTATACTGTGAATGTCTCCAACTTCTGTGCCATACAGCCAAGGTGATTTATTAGATGAAATTCTTGTTTTAACCATTTTCGCTTGATGTCTTCCTATTTTATTATAAGTAAGTGTAGGGCAATTTTCATCTATATCCATTATTTTACCATAAGGAACTAATCCTAATTTTATAAGTGCCTGGAATCCATTACATATCCCTAGCATTAATCCATCTTTTTTAGTTAAAAATTCATTAACCGCTTCAGCTATTTTAGGATTCCTAAATACTGTAGCTATAAATTTTCCTGAGCCGTCAGGCTCATCTCCTGCACTAAATCCCCCAGGTAACATTATTATTTGTGAAGATTTTATTTCTTCTACCATAGAATCTATAGAACTTTCTATATCTTTATCGGTTAAGTTTTTAAATACCTTTATAGAAGTTTTTGCTCCAGCTTTCTCAAATACTCTAGCTGAATCATATTCACAATTTGTTCCTGGGAAAGTTGGTATAAATACCTTTGGCGAAGCCAAACTTATTCCTGATTTATAGCCTTTAGTATCTGTTATAAAGCTTATAGTTTCTATTTTTTCTTTAATCGACTCAACTCTTGTTGGAAATATTGGTTCTAAAACTTCACAGTATTTATTGTATATAAAATCTATATCTATTTCTTCATTTTCTATAAATATAGATTTTTCTTTTACTGTATTTCCTAATATCTTATAGTTGTATCCTCTTAATGACTCTAATACTTCTTTATTATCATCTTTTAATTCCAGGATTATATTTCCATAAGATGCCCCAAATAATATACTTTCATCTATTTCAATAGATTCATTAAACCTAAATCCTATTTTATTTCCAAAACTCATTTTGCATATTGCTTCGCATACTCCACCATATCCTATTGAGTAAGCTGAGCTTACTTTTTCACTTTTTATAAGATCAGTTACTTTAGATAAGTTTTTCTTTAATTCCTCGAAATCAATTACTTTATTTTCAAATACCTTTGTTGATAACATTATTACTGTAGAATTAGAATTTTTAAATTCTGGGGATAAGACCTGTTTTGCATCCACAGTATCAACAGCAAAAGAAACTAATGTTGGTGGTACATCTATATCTTTAAAAGTCCCTGACATACTATCTTTTCCACCTATTGCTGGTATTCCTAATTTATTTTGTGCATAATATGCCCCAAGTAATGCAGAAAATGGTTTACCCCATTTTACTTCACTTATCCCCAATTTCTCAAAATACTCCTGAAGAGTAAGTCTTATTGAACTAAAATTACCCCCAATAGTCACAACTTTACACACAGATTCAACTACTGCATATAAAGCTCCATGGAATGGACTATATTTTCCTATCTTTGGATTGTATCCATATGTCATTATAGTAGATGTGTCTGTCTCTCCATTAAGAACAGGAATTTTTGCCACCATTCCTTGGGTTGGGGTAGCTTGATATTTACCTCCAAATGGTAATAAAACTGTATTTCCTCCGATTGTATTATCAAACTTTTCAACCAGTCCTTTTTGTGAGCAAACATTTAAATCTGTCATAGTTTCTACAAACCTATCTTTTAAACTCATTACGTTATCTACTGCTACTTCAAGATGTTTTTCTCTAAATCTGTTATTTATTTCTATATTATCTATAGCTTTAACTCTAACTTTAGTAGTTTGTTTAACTCCATTAGTTTCTATAAAGTCTCTAGACATATCTACTATAGTTTTCCCATTCCAAAACATTCTAACTCTTTTACTGTCAGTTACATCAGCAACATGAGTAGCCTCTAAATTTTCTTCTCTAGCCATACTTATAAACTTTTCTATGTTTTCTTTTTTTATAACTACCGCCATACGTTCTTGAGATTCTGATATAGCTAACTCTGTTCCATCTAATCCTTCATATTTTTTAGGAATAACATCTAGGTTTATGTCTATACTTTCTGCTATTTCACCAATAGCTACACAAACCCCACCAGCTCCAAAATCATTACATCTTTTTATCATTTGAGCTACTTCTTTATTTCTAAAAAATCTTTGTATCTTTCTTTCATTTGGTGCATCACCTTTTTGTACTTCAGCGCTACAAGTAAATAAAGATTCTTCACTATGCTCTTTTGAAGAACCCGTTGCTCCCCCACATCCATCTCTACCAGTCTTTCCTCCAAGTAATATAACTACATCTCCACTTTCTGGAGTTTCTCTTATTACATTTTCTTTTGGTGCTGCTGCTATCACTGCACCTATCTCCATCCTTTTAGCCACAAAATCTTCATCATATAATTCTGTAACTTGACCTGTAGAAAGCCCTATCTGGTTTCCATATGAACTATATCCATTAGCAGCTTGAGTAGTTATTTTCTTTTGCATTAACTTTCCTTCTAATGTATCTTCTAAGGAAGTTCTAGGGTCAGCACTTCCTGTAACTCTCATTGCTTGATACACATAACTTCTACCTGATAATGGATCTCTTATAGCTCCTCCTAAACAAGTTGCAGCTCCTCCAAATGGCTCTATTTCTGTTGGATGGTTATGTGTTTCATTTTTAAACATTACTAAATATTCTTCTTTTTTCCCATCTATTTCAACATCAACATTTATACTACAAGCATTTATTTCTTCACTTACATCTAAGTCTTCTAGTTTTCCTATCTTTCTTAGTTCTTTCATAGCTATTGTTGCTATATCCATTAAGCAAACATCTCTATTTGTTTCACCATAAACATTTTTTCTTGATTGTAAATAAAGATCGTAAGCCTCTTTTACTACATTTGTATATTTACTTTCTTCTATAACTATATCCTCTATCTTTGTCATGAAAGTAGTATGTCTACAATGATCTGACCAGTAAGTATCTAAAACTTTTATTTCTGTTATTGTAGGATTTCTATTTTCTATTTGTTTAAAATATTTCTGTACATGAAGTAAATCGTCAAAAGTCATTGCAAGTCCTAAATCCTTCATTAAATCTTTTAATTGATTTTCTTCTAGATTTATAAATTCTTCTAATATATCTACTGATGTTGGTATTTCAGTATCAACTTCTAAGGTCTCAGGTTTTTCTAATATTGCCTCTCTACTATCTACAGGATTTATACAATAAGATTTTATTTGCTTAAATTGTTCATCGGTTATATTTCCTGTAAGAATTACAACTTTTGCTGTATTTATAATAGGTCTTATTCCTTCATTAATAATTTGTATGCATTGAGATGCCCAGTCACCTCTTTGGTCATATTGTCCAGGTAAATATTCTATAGCAAATACTCTATCTTCTTTGCTTAATTCTACATACTCTTTATATACATCATCTGTATTAGGCTCTGAAAATACAGTATTTATTGCTTTTTCATATACTTCATCTTCTATTTTTTCTATGTCATATCTATTTAAAATTCTTAAATTTTCTATTGTATCTATATTTAAACTTTCTTCTAAATCAGACTTTAGATGCTTAGCTTCTAAGTCAAATCCTTGCTTTTTCTCAACTAGTATCCTTCTTACAGAAGATGCTAAATTAGTGATAGACATCATAGTATTTACCCCCATTAAATGAATTGGTTTAGTCTCTCATTATATAAGTAATAGTTTCTTATAAAATTCCTATATCCGTTCTGTAATGCATTCCTTCAAAATTTAATTTTTCAATATTTGAGTAAACTTTTTTACTTGCTTCCTCAAGGGACTTTCCTTTTGTGGCTATGCCAATAACCCTGCCTCCATTTGTAACTAATTGGTCATCTAATATTTTTGTTCCACTATGAAAAACAACTATATCCTCATCTAAATCTTCAAGTCCTTTTATTACTTTTTCTTTCTCATAGTTTTCAGGATATCCACCTGAAGTTAGCATTACACATACTGCATGTTTTTCATCATATTTTATTTTAACTTCATCTAGTTTATTATCTAAAATAGATTCGATTATCTCAATTAAATCTGTTTCTAATCTTAAAAGTACTGATTGTGTTTCGGGATCTCCAAATCTAACATTATACTCAAGAACCTTAGGTCCATATTCTGTTATCATAAGACCGATAAATAATATTCCCTTATAATTTAGGTTTTCTTCTTTAAACCCTTTTAATGTTTTATCTAAAACTTCTTCTTTTACTATCGTTGATAGCTCATCATCATATATATTACTTGGAGAGAAGGTTCCCATTCCTCCAGTATTTGGCCCCTCTTCATTGTTATATACTTTCTTATGGTCTTTTGCACTTTCCATTGGAACAATTGTATTATTATCAACGAAAGCAAGTATAGAAGTTTCTACTCCTTTTAAAAATTCTTCAACTACTATTTTTTCTCCAGCGCTTCCAAATTTTTTATCACTCATCATATCTTCTAAAGAACTTACCGCTTCTTCATGATTTTGTGCTATTATTACACCTTTTCCAGCTGCTAATCCATCAGCCTTTATAACTACTGGATATCCAAATAAATCAATATCCTTTATAGCTTTATCAATTTGTGTATATTCTTTATATTTTGCAGTTGGAATATTATGTTTTATCATAAATTCTTTTGAAAAAGCTTTGCTACCTTCAAGTTTTGAACATTCCTTATTAGGTCCAAATATCTTTAAATTTTCTTTTTCAAATTCATCAACTATACCTTCTACTAATGGAACTTCAGGACCTACTATAGTTAAATCAATTTCATTTTCTTTAGCAAAGCCTAGAAGTTTATTTATATCATCATCTTTTATATCTATACATTTAGCAATTTTACTAATTCCAGCATTCCCAGGTGCACAATAAATTTTTTCAACTTTATGTTCTTGACTTAACTTATAACATATAGCGTGTTCTCTTCCTCCTGAACCTACAACTAAAATTCTCATATATTTCCCTCCTAGTGTTTGAAGTGTCTTATTCCTGTAAACACCATTACCATATCATTTTTGTTGCAAGCATCTATTGAGTCTTGATCTTTTATAGATCCTCCAGGTTGAACTATACCTTTTATGCCGTAATCACTAGCTAAAGTTACACAGTCATCAAATGGGAAAAATGCATCCGATGCTAGTACTGCTCCTTCAAAATCTTTATCTTTATTATTTTCTAAAGCATTTTTTAATGCCCATATTCTAGATGTTTGTCCACATCCAAGTGCTAATGTTTGTCCCTCTTTGACTATAGCTATAGCATTTGATTTCATATTTTTAACTATTTTCATTCCAAATTCCATATCTTTTTTCATTTTTTCATCAGCTTCATTCACTGTAACATTTTTATATTCATTAATTAATTTTTCATCTCTATCTTGAACTAATAATTTTCCATCTAAGTATTTTAGATCAAACCCTTGAAGACTATCTTCTATATTTGAAAGCTTTAATACTCTTAAGTTTTTCTTTTGTTTTAAAACTACAAGGGCTTCTTCTGTAAAGTCGTAAGCCACTACTATTTCTAAAAATATTTCATTTAGTTTTTTAGCAGTTTCCTCATCTACAGTTGAAGTAAATCCTACAATTCCTCCAAATATTGAAACCTTGTCAGCCTCATAACATTTTTTATAAGCATTAAAGCTATTATTTGCAATTCCAACTCCACATGGATTAGTATGTTTTACGGCTACACAAACTACATTTTTACTATCTTTAAATTCCCTCATTATTTCTAAGCATCCATGTAAATCATTTATATTATTAAATGAAAGTTCTTTTCCATTTAATTGTTCATAGTTTAATATTGGATTTTTAGCATTAGATTGAGTATAGATTACTGCTTCTTGATGAGGATTTTCACCATATCTTAAGCTATCTTCCTTTTGGAACGTCATAGTTAGATATTCTGGGAATTTATCATCTAATTCGCCTCTAAAGTAATTAGATATTAAAGCATCATATCTTGCTGTAGTTGCAAATGCTTTATATGCTAATTTTTTTCTATCCTCCAATGATATTTCTCCATTTTTTAAGCTCTCTATTATAGAATCATAATCTTTAACATCAACTACTACTAAAACATCTTTATAATTTTTAGCCGCAGATCTTATCATTGATGGTCCACCTATGTCTATATTTTCTATCATTACATCATGTTCTTTATTATTTTTTAAATTACCTTCAAAATCATATAAGTTAACAACAACTAAATCTATTGCTTCTATTTTATGCTCTTTAACTGTTTTAACATGTTCTTCATTATCTCTTTTATAAAGTATTCCTCCATGTATATATGGATTTAATGTTTTAACTCTTCCGTCAAGTATTTCTGGAAAGTTTGTAACTTCATCTATTTGTATAACTTTGCATCCTTTTTCCTTAAGCGTTTTAAATGTATTTCCTGTTGATATTATTTCATATCCTAAATCATTTAAATTTTTAGCAAAATCTACTACCCCAGTCTTATCAGTTACACTTATTAATGCTCTTTTAGTCATTTATAATTACTCCCCTTCCATTAACAGTTAATTTATTTTCACAATATAGTTTTACACTTTTTTTAAGAATTTTATGTTCTACATCTAGTACCCTTGATGCTAAAGTTTCTGGTGTATCATCATACTTAACTTCTACACTTTCTTGAATTATTATAGGCCCTGTATCTGCACCTTCATCAACAAAATGTACAGTAGCACCACTTAATTTTGCTCCATAATCTATAACAGCTTTATGAACTCGTTTCCCGTAATACCCTTCTCCACAGAAAGCTGGTATTAATGATGGATGAATATTTATAATTTTGTTTCTAAAAGTTTTTACAAAGTTTGGACTCATAATTTTTAAGTATCCAGCAAGAACTATTAAATCAATTTTTTCTATCTTTAATAATTTAATAACCTCATCTTCATTTTTCTCAACTATAGCTTTTATATTGTGTTTTTTAGCTCTTTCTAGACCATAAGCTCCATCTTTATTTGATATAACAAGCTTGACTTTTCCATTTATATATCCACTTTCACAACCATCTATAATGCTTTGTAAGTTGCTTCCTCCTCCGGATATTAAAACTGCAATGTTTAGCATAGACTTACTCCTTCATGGCTATCTACAACTTCACCAATTATAAAAGCTTTTTCTTCTCCTTCATTTATAAATTTAGTTATCTCTCCTGATTTATCTGAATCTACAACTATTACAAGCCCAATTCCCATATTAAAACTTTTGTGTAGTTCTATTTCATCTATAGAATTAAATTTCTCTATCATTTTGAATATAGGTGGCTTTTCCCAAGAATTTTTATTTATATTTATTCCAAGACCTTTTGGTATTACTCTAGGTATATTTTCTATAACTCCTCCACCTGTTATATGTGCTATTGCTTTTAAGTCATATTTTTCTATTAAATTCATAACAAGTTTCACGTATATCTTAGTTGGTACAAGAAGTGCTTCCCCTAATGTCATTTCTAATTCTTCTATATACTGATTTAATTCATATTTATATTCTTCTAAGAAAATCTTTCTTATAAATGAATATCCATTACTATGTATTCCGCTTGATGCGATTCCTATTAAAGTATCTCCTGCTTTAACACTTTTCCCACTTATTATTTTATTTTTATCTGCTATCCCAACTGAAAAACCAGCTAGATCATAATCTTCTTTTGAATACATTCCAGGCATTTCAGCTGTTTCTCCACCTATAAGTGCACATCCTGCTTGTTTGCATCCTTCAACTATTCCAGAAACTATATCATCTATTTTTTCAGGAACTAACTTACCTGTAGCTATATAATCTAAGAAAAATAATGGCTTAGCACCTTGACATATAAGGTCATTAACACACATTGCTACTAAGTCTATACCTACTGTATTATGAATATTTAGCATCTGAGCTAGTTTCAACTTAGTTCCAACTCCATCAGTCGATGAAAGAAGTACTGGTTCTTCCATATTCATAAAGTCTTTTAAACTATATAATCCACTAAAATTTCCTAAATCACCTATAACGTTATTATCATAAGTTCCTTTTATTTTATTTTTTATAAGATTAACAGCTCTATTTCCTTCGTCTATATCTACACCTGAGTCTCTATAAGTTAACATGATACAAGTTCCCCCTCATCGATTTTTTCAACTGGATATTTTCCATCAAAACATGCCTTGCAGAAAGTTGATTTATTTTCTGTTGCTTCTAAAGTTCCTTCTATACTTAAAAATTTAAGTGTGTCGCATCCTATATAATCTCTTATTTCTTCTAAATCATATTTTGAAGCTATTAAGTTAGAACGATGTGGAGTATCTATTCCATAGTAACAAGAGTGAGTTACTTCAGGAGAAGTTATTCTTAAATGTATTTCTTTGGCTCCCGCATCTCTTAATGATTTAACAATTTGTCTTGAAGTTGTTCCCCTCACTACTGAATCATCTACTAAAACAATTGACTTATCTTTTACTACATTCATTAATGGATTTAATTTTATCTTTACTCCTATTTCTCGTTCTTCTTGAGTCGGTTTTATAAACGTTCTTCCCACATATCTATTTTTAACAAGACCTTCTGTAAGTTTAATTTTACTAGCATTCGAATATCCTATGGCCCCAGCCCATCCAGAGTCTGGTACAGGAACTACTATATCTGCATTTATATTTTCATCTTGAGCTAAAATTTCTCCACACTTTACTCTAAACTCATATGCATTAACATTGTCTATGGTTGCATCATTTCTGGCAAAGTATATATGTTCAAATATACAACTTGCTTTTATCGGTTTATAATTTTCTCTATAGTGATATGATTTTAGTTTATTATCTTTTATCACAATAATTTCTCCAGGCTCAATATCTCTTAGAACTTCGCCTCCTAATATGTTAATTGCACAGTTTTCAGATGCTACTATATATGTGTCATCTTTTTTTCCTAATAATAATGGTCTAAATCCATGAGGATCTCTAACCGCTACAAGTTCATTTTCACTGCTCGCTATAACTAATGAATAAGCACCCTTTATATAATCCATAGTTATTTTTAAGCTTTCAACTATATCCCCTTTATAATATCTTGCTAGTATACAAAGTATAGCCTCTGTATCTGAATCTGATTGAAGCATATATCCTTCTTCTTCTAACATATTTCTTAAATAATTTGCATTAACAAGGTTTCCATTATGGGCTATAGATAATTGTCTCTTTCTACATCTTCCTACTAATGGTTGACAATTAGATAAGCTACTTCCCCCAGCTGTAGAATATCTTACATGTCCTATTCCTATATTTCCTTTTAGTTTTTCTAACTCACTAGATTTAAAAACATCTCCTACAAGTCCCATATCCTTTTTAAAATTTATTTGGTTTCCATTTAAAACTGATATACCGCAACTCTCTTGCCCTCTATGCTGTATAGAGTATAATGAGTAATACAGTTCTTTTGATATATCTTTATTCGAGCATATTCCTACTACACCGCACATTTAAATATCCCCCTGATTAATTTTCTATTCTAGAAAGAACTTCTGTGTATCCTTCTACTAAATCTCCCAAATCTCTTCTAAATCTATCCTTATCAAATTTCTCATTTGTATCTACATCCCAAAGTCTACAAGTATCTGGAGATATTTCATCAGCTAATATTATATTTCCATCTACATCTTTACCAAATTCTAATTTAAAATCTACTAGCTTAAAGTTCATACTTAAGAAGAATTTCTTCATTATCTCATTTATTTTTAAAGTTTCTTCTTTTAAAAATGCTAATTCTTCTCTAGTTGCAAGTTTCATTGCTACTGCATGATCATCATTTAGCATTGGATCTCCATAATCATCGTTTTTATATGAAAGTTCAAATATTGGTTCTTCTAAAACTATACCTTCTTCTATTCCATATCTTTTACAAAATGAACCTGCTGTTATATTTCTTACAATCACTTCAAGTGGTAAAATTTCAACTTTTTTAACTATCATTTCTCTGTCCGAAACCCCTTTTATAAAATGAGTCTCTATACCTTCTTTTTCTAACATTTCAAACATAGCTGTGCATATTTTATTGTTTAATATTCCCTTTGAATTTATTGAAGCTTTTTTTTCACCATTAAATGCTGTTGCATCATCTTTGTAGTAAACTAAGTATTCATTTTGATTTTCTGTACTAAATATTTGTTTTGCTTTTCCTTCATATAATAACATTTTGATTACCCCCTTAAATTTTGATCATCTTCTAATACTTTTAATTCCATCTCTTTTCTATAATTCTTTAATTGTTCTTTAATTACTGGATATTTAATGCTCATTATCTGAGTAGCCATTAATGCTGCATTTACTCCAGAATCTATAGTTACAGTAGCTACAGGTATTCCTTGTGGCATTTGAACTATTGAAAGAAGTGAATCTAATCCATCCATTGTAGATGACTTTATTGGTAACCCTATAACTGGTATTAAAGTATGCGATGCTATTACTCCTGGTAAATGTGCTGCTTTTCCTGCAGCTCCTATTATTACATCTGTATCATTTTCTATTTCTTTTAAAAAATTCATTAGCTGATTTGGTGTTCTATGAGCTGATAGTACTCTAACTGAAACTTCTATTTTGAACTTTTCTAAAAGTTCTATTCCCTTTTCTAATTTTGGATAATCTGATTTTGAACCCATAACTACTGCTACTTTCATATCACAATCCTCCTATTTTTACGTACATATAGACTTTATATATAGTTTAATATACATATTATATAACGAACTTTATATTTAGATAATATACTATTGTACGTATATTATCAACCGTATTTTTAATTTTGTTCGTATTTTTCTAATTTATATTTAATTTCAAATTAATAATAAATATAATTCATAGATATTACATTGAAAATTTTATATTTAAAAATTCTTTAATTTTATTTTTAATAAAAAATAGACTATCTAAAAATAAATATCTTATGAATAAACTCCTACTATTTATTCAAATGATTCGATATTTTTAGATAGTCTATTTTAAATTTTACAAACTAATAATCCTTATCCTTTTAGTATGTCTATAATTTTTCCTGTATACATATTAACCTCAAACCACCCACTAGTAGCAACATGACTTTCTTCTTTATTGGTTATAACATCATATGCATGAACAATATAAACATCCCCAGAAATATTATCTACTTCTATAAAGTTTGGAATATAGGATTTTTCATTTTTTAAATATTCTTTTACTAATTTTACAGCATCTTCTTTACTTAATTTTTCTTTTGTATTAGATACTGCTATAGCATTTGATTTTACATTATCTTTGTTTTCAAAACTCAAACTACTTGCACAACCTATAATTAAAAATCCTGAAATAACTATACTAACTACTAATAATCCGTATAATTTCATAAATTACCTCCAAATCAATCCATATCTTAACTATCTAATATAGTTCACAAGTTATAAATTTTTATTCAATTTATTATTCTATTAATTTTAAATTTTGCAAAAATATTAGAAATCTAATTAAGATGTTTGAAAGCTATTTATTGTGGTATCTATTTAAAATAATTAAAAATTATACTTAGGGAGATGAATTAAAGATGAAATCTTTAAAAGGAACTAAAACAGCACAAAACTTAATGAATGTATTTGCAGGGGAATCACAAGCAAAAAATAAATATCAATTCTATGCTAAAATAGCTAGAAAAGAAGGTTATGCTCAAATAGGGGATATATTTGATGAAACTGCACATAACGAAGAAATGCATGGTAAAATTTTCTTCAGATATTTATTAAATGATTTTACTGGCGAAGATTTACAAGTAACAGGCTCTTATGGGGTAGGTATGGGCACTACTTTAGAAAATTTAAAAACTGCTGCAAAAGGGGAAGATGAAGAAGACACTCTTTATTTAAAATTTGCTGCAGAAGCTAGAGAAGAAGGTTTTGAAGAGATAGCTGCTTCATTTACACATATACATGGTATAGAAGCTCATCATAGAGATAGATTCTTAAGATTAGCTAAAAACATAGAGGAAGGTATAGTATTTAAAAGACCTGAAGTTCATGAATGGATATGTACAGTTTGTGGATATGTTCATGTGGGAGAAGAAGCTCCTCAAGTATGTCCAGCATGTAAACATCCTCAAGGATATTATGAGCTAAGAGCTGAAAATTTCTAAGTATAAAAAAGGGTTAAGTACATATTTTATATGTATTTAACCTTTTTTTATATATTTTTTAAAATAAAAAAGAGACTGTATAGTCTCTTTTTTATTTGTTTTGTTGTAATTATTATAATAAAATAAATTTTAATATGAACATAATTGAAAGTAATATTAAGGATATATTTACTTCTTTTTTCTTACCTGTAGCTAATTTTAAAACTGTAAATGATATTATCCCAAATATAATACCATCCGCTATACTGTAAGCTAAAGGCATCATAGCAAATGTTAAGAATGCTGGAATAGCATTAGTAAAATCACTAAAATCTATTTGAAGTAATGAACTTGCCATCATAACTCCTACTAATATAAGCACTGGTGCTGTAGCTTGTGGCGGTATTGAAGTAAATATTGGAGCAAAGAATAGTGATAATAAGAATAATACTCCTGTTGTTAATGCTGTTAGTCCAGTTCTTCCTCCTTCTCCTATACCTGAAGCACTTTCCACATAAGCTGTAACAGTTGAAGTTCCAAGTAATGCACCAGTAGTAGTTGCTATAGCATCTGAAAATAATGCTTGTTTAGCTTTAGGTAGTTTACCATTTTCATCTAACATATTCCCTTTAGATGCTACCCCAACTAAACATCCTACTGTATCAAATAAATCAACAAATAAGAATGTAAATACTACTACAATCATATCTAAACTAAAAACTTGACTCGCAGGTACTGAGAAAGCTTGTAAAAATACAGGCTTTAAAGATGGTACTGATGAAACTATAGCTGAAGGTAATTGAACTAACCCTCCAACAATTCCTATTACAGTAGTTACTACCATAGCCAATAAAAATGTTCCTTTTACATTTTTTGAAAGTAATACTGCTGCTATTACTAATCCTGCTATAGCAAGTAAAACAGTTGGACTTTGCATATTACCAAGTTGTAATATAGCTCCTCCACCTTCTACTATTCCTGCATTTACTAAACCTATAAAAGCTATAAATAAACCTATACCAGCTGTAACAGCATGTTTTAAAACACCAGGTATACAGTCTATAATTTTTTCACGTACATTTGTTACTGTTAATAAAATAAATATTAAACCTTCTATTAAAACTGCACATAAAGCAAATTGCCAGCTATATCCCATTTGCAAAACAACTGTATATGCAAAGAATGCATTTAATCCCATCCCAGGAGCTAATGCAATCGGGTAGTTTGCTAATAACCCCATTACAGAACTTCCTATAAAAGCAGCTATAGCAGTTGCAGCAAATACTGCATTTTTATTCATTCCTGCATCCCCTAATATACTAGGATTTACAACTAATATATATGCCATCGTCATAAATGTTGTTATCCCTGCTATAATTTCAGTTTTAACATTCGTGTTATGGTCACTTAGTTTAAAAACTCTATCCAAAAAAGACTTATTTTTTTTCGAAGTTTGTGCTATTTGCATGTCTTTCCTCCTATTTATAAAATATAATTATAATTTCGTTCGTGTTTTATTAACTTTACAACTTAATTATATTTTATAACCAATATTTTTTCAAGTCATTTCCGAACATTTTTTTATTTTTTTTATTTTTTATTCATTTTTAGTTTGTTTTCTAATTTTATATAATAAAAAAACTAGTTTGAAATAGACTATAAGCTCTGCATCCTATTTCAAACTAGTTTTTGTTGTTTTATTTTGACTCTACTAATTCTTCTTTTGTTTCATTTTCTTTAATTTCATTTTCACTTAAACCTCTATTATATTTTTTTGTAAATATAACTACTAATAAAACTGATGCTATAAAATATAATGTACTCGCTATATAATAAGCATTCCCATATCCTGCTTCTGTTTTTAATAATGAATATCTAGCATATATCCCTGCAAATATACCTACTATAGAATTTGATATAAGTATAAATGAACTATATGCTGGAGCTAAGTTTTTAGGAACAAATGTAAGTGGTAGTGATTGCTGTATAGGATTCGATGCATTAGCCAGTCCTGATCTTAAAAATAATACAGC
This sequence comes from Paraclostridium sordellii, assembly GCF_000953675.1. Lineage (NCBI taxonomy): Bacteria > Bacillati > Bacillota > Clostridia > Peptostreptococcales > Peptostreptococcaceae > Paraclostridium > Paraclostridium sordellii. Next base: position 3,114,275 of record NZ_LN679998.1, read on the forward strand.
CCCTATTATCCATGCAATATTTCCTCCGAACATAGTACCATTAGCCATGATTAACATAAGAGGAATGCATAGTATCATTGATAGAGATATAGTCACTATAGATCCTAGTTTTTTCTCTAAAAATGGTGCTGCTAAAAATCCTAATACCATTGCTAACGTTTGCATTGTAATTATAGTAGACACCGTACCTCTACTTATATGCAAGAAATTATTTAAATATATTGGAAAATATGGTGTTATTAATAATGCTCCAAATCTTATTATGCTAAATATTACAACCCACATAAGAATATATTTATTACAAAATATTTTTAAATCAAATTTTTTCTCTGATTTTCTAGCTGCTATTTCTTCTTCTGTTTCTCTGTAATCTTCAACTCTCTCTCTTAAAAAGAATAAACAAATTAAGGCCAAAGCTGTAAATATAATTGCAATCCATAAAGCAAACTCATAAGAACTTATATAATATCCCATTTGAGTAGAATTTAATTTACTTGCATTTTCAGATAAAACTGAAGCTTTATCATAGCTTATATCTAAATATTTACTAAATTTCCATACGACGATTTTCCCATTTAAAAATGTTAATATTGATTGACTTATTAAGTTACAATACATAACTCTTGCGAACATAGAGATTCTTTTATCTTTTGGTGTATATGATGTGAACATTAGAGGATATATGAAGTCGAATAATCCGGCTCCAATATTAACTAAGATGTTGGCTACAAGAATAACTCCTGCATTACTACTATAAATACATGATAATAATGCTCCTATTAATACAACTGGTGCACATATTATAATTTTTTTGTATCCCAATTTGTGAACTAATAAAAGTGTCATTGCCATTATGAAAGTTCCTATAGATGTATACATTGGTAAGCCTTTTACAACATCTGGTACTGTTAAGTTAAGATATGATATGTACGAATCGTTGGTTATACCAGTAACAGCTCCCATGAAAATATAACTTACAATGAATATGGCACAATTGTATTTCCATCTCTTGTCCCAACTCTTATCATTGCTAGTAATTATACCTACTAATCTTTCTTCCATATACTTCACCCCTTGAGTTGTTTTTTTTAATTATATAACAATATTCAACAAAAAAATCATAGTTTTTGTTTACATAATATTTACATTAATGGAATATAATTTATATTTTTTAATTAGTTTAATTTTTAACAATTATATTCTTAATTTAGAAAATAAAAAATTAACTGAATTATACCTTAAGCTTTTTATTGATATTTATTATCAAATCAATAATATTTGATAATAAATTAAATATTATTTTTACAAAAATTATTTAATTTATTTAGCATTTTTTGAATTGTTTATTTAATTTTATTTAGCAAATAAAAAAGTCTATAAACATATTGTTTATAGACTTTAATTTTTATAAAAATGCAAATTTTAAAATGAATATTATACTTAATACAAGTAATGAAATCTTTGTTTCTTCCTTTTTTCCAGCAATTAATTTTAAGAAAGTATATGCTATTATTCCAAACATAATACCATCAGCAACACTATATGATAAAGGCATCATAATAAATGTTATAAATGCTGGTATCGCATCTGTAAAATCCTCAAAATTTATTTTTAATATAGAACTTGCCATCAAGAATCCTACTAGTATAAGTATCGGTGCAGTTGCTTGAGCAGGTATCGATACAAATAATGGAGCAAAGAATAAAGATATAAAGAACAAAATTCCCGTTACACATGCTGTTAGTCCTGTTCTTCCTCCTACAGCTATACCAGATCCACTTTCTACAGTAGTAGCCAATGTAGATGTTCCTAATACAGATGCTGAAGTAGTAGAAATAGACTCAGCTAGTAATGCTTTTTTTACATTTGGCATATTCCCATTTTCATCTAATAAATTAGCTCTTTGAGCTATTCCTAATAAAAATCCAATTGAATCAAACATATTAACAAATAATAATGTAAGAACTATAACTAGCATATCTAAACTAAATATCTGACTACGACTTACATCAAATACTTTCATAAATACAGGCTGAATAGATGGTGGTAAATCTATTATTCCAGTTGGCATAGGTACTATAGTAAATATCATCCCTATGGCAGATGTTATTATTATAGATATTAAAAATGCTCCGTTTACATTTTTTATTAATAATGTAGCCGCTATCATTAAACCTATTATAGCAAGTAAAACTACAGGAGACTTAATATTTCCTAAAGATATTATAGCTCCTCCTTGTTGAACTATACCTGCATTTACAAGCCCTATAAATGTTATAAATAATCCTATTCCAGCTGTAATTGCATGTTTTAAAACCTCTGGCATACATTCTATTATCTTTTCGCGCACATTAGTTATTGTTAATAATACAAATATAACTCCCTCTATGAACATAGCACATAAAGCAAATTGCCAAGTATATCCCATACCTAGTACTACAGTATAAGTAAAAAATGCATTTATACCCATACTAGGCGCTAATATTATAGGATAATTTGCAAGTAATCCCATTACAAAGCACCCTATACCTGAAGCTATAGCTGTTGCTGTGAATACCGCTCCTTTATCCATTCCAGCTTGTCCTAATATGCTAGGATTTACAACTAATATATATGCTATAGTCATAAAAGTTGTTACTCCTGCTAAAACTTCTGTTTTAACATTTGTGTTATTTTTACTTAATTTAAAAAACTTTTCTAAAGTATTTTGCATATTTTCCTCCAATGATGATATGTTTTCGTCTATAAAAATAAAATAAAAAAATAAAAAGCTTAAGCTTTTTATTTTTTTATAATTTATTAATTAAGTGTTCGAATAAACTTTTTATTCCCATTCAATAGTTCCAGGAGGTTTACTAGTTATATCATAAACTACTCTGTTAGCTCCATCAACTTCATTAACTATTCTATTAGAAATCTTTTCTAATACATCATATGGCATCTTATACCAATCTGATGTCATACCATCAGAAGAAGTAACAGCTCTTATACCTACTAAGTAAGCATATGTTCTTTCATCTCCCATAACTCCAACAGTTTTTACATCAGGTAAAGTAGCGAATGCTTGCCATATTTCACTGTATAATCCAGCTTTCTTTAACTCGTCCATGTATATAGCATCAGCTTCTCTTAAGATATCACATCTTTCTTTAGTAACTTCACCGATAACTCTTATTCCAAGACCTGGTCCTGGGAATGGATGTCTATATATTAAATCGTAATCTATACCAAGCTCTAAACCTATTTTTCTAACTTCATCTTTGAAAAGTTCTCTTAAAGGTTCAACTATTTTAAATTCTATGTCTTCAGGTATTCCTCCAACATTGTGGTGAGATTTTATTGTAGCAGCTTCTCCTTGTCCACTTTCTACAACGTCTGGATATATAGTTCCTTGAACTAAGAAGTCCATTTTACCTAATTTGTTAGATTCCTCTTCGAATACTCTTATAAACTCTTCACCTATTATTTTTCTCTTAGCTTCAGGCTCTGTTACACCTTTTAATTTAGATAAGAATCTATCTTCACAGTTAACTCTTATTAAATTCATATCGAACTTATCTCTAAATATTCTTTCAACATCATTTCCTTCATTTTTTCTAAGAAGTCCATGGTCTACGAATACACATGTTAAATTATCACCTATAGCTTTATGAACAAGTACAGCTGCAACTGATGAGTCAACTCCACCACTTAATGCACAAAGTACTTTCTTATCTCCTATAGTTTCTTTTATTTCTTTTATTTTTTCTTCTATGAATGAATCTGTTGTCCAATCTCCACTAACTTCACAAACATTGTATAAGAAGTTTCTTAATACTATATCTCCTTCTAAGCAATGTTCAACTTCTGGATGGAATTGAACTCCATATAATCTTTTCTCTGGATGATGCATAGCTGCTACTGGACAATCATTTGTATAAGCTGCTACTTCAAATCCTTCTGGTAAAACATCAATTAGGTCAGTATGGCTCATCCAAACTGTATTTGTAGTCATACCTGTAAATATATTTGATTCATTATATGTTATAGTTGTTTTTCCATATTCTTTTTCTGCATTAGTACCTTTTCTTACGTTACCACCTAATAAGTGAGCCATTAATTGAACTCCGTAACATATTCCAAGTATAGGCACTCCTATTTCGAATATTTCTTTACTTATTTTTGGAGATTCCTCTAAATATGCACTATTTGGTCCTCCAGTAAATATTATTCCTTTTGGATTTTTTGCTTTTATTACTTCTATATCTGTAGTATGAGGTAATATTTCACAGTAAACATTATTCTCTCTTACTCTTCTAGCTATTAATTGGTTATATTGGCCACCAAAATCTATTACTAAAACTAATTCATGTTGCTTTTTCATATTTTATACCTCCCCTTGAGTGCTATAATTCGGTGCTTCTTTAGTTATTGTTATATCGTGTGGATGACTTTCTTTTAAAGACGCTGATGTTATTTTTATAAACTCAGAATTTTCCATTAAGTCTTTTATAGTAGCTGCTCCACAATATCCCATACCGGCTCTTATACCACCTATCATTTGGTATACTATGTCTTCAGCTTTACCTTTATATGCAACCATTCCTTCAACACCTTCAGGAACTAATTTCTTAGCATCATTTTGGAAGTATCTATCTTTAGATCCTTTTTCCATTGCTCCTATTGATCCCATACCTCTATAAGTTTTATATGATCTTCCTCTATATAATACAGTTTCTCCTGGACTTTCCTCAGTTCCTGCAAACATAGATCCCATCATACATATTGAAGCTCCTGCTGCTAATGCTTTTACTATATCTCCAGAGTACTTTATTCCTCCATCAGCTATTACTGGAACTCCATACTTATGTCCTACTTCAGCACAATCCATAACTGCTGTTACTTGTGGAACACCTATTCCTGCAACAACTCTTGTTGTACATATTGAACCAGGTCCTATACCAACTTTAACACAGTCTGCTCCAGCTTTAATTAAATCTTCTGTTGCAGCTGCTGTTGCTACGTTTCCAGCTATAACTTGTAGCTTTGGATATCTTTCTTTTACTTTTTTAAGTGCATTTATAACACCCATAGAATGTCCATGTGCACTATCTAAAACAACAACGTCAACATTTGCTTTAACTAATGCATCTACTCTATCCATTAAATCAGCGCTTATTCCAAGAGCTGCTCCACATAATAATCTACCTTGAGCATCTTTTGCCGAATTTGGATATTGTATTTTCTTTTCTATATCTTTTATAGTTATTAATCCTTTTAAATGTCCTTCTTCATCAACTATTGGTAATTTCTCTATCTTATGTTTCTTTAATATTTGTTGAGCCTCTACTAAGTTTATCCCTTCTCTAGCTGTAACAAGATTTTCACTTGTCATAACTTGATCTACTTTTTTAGTAAAGTCATCTTCAAATTTTATATCTCTATTAGTTATTATCCCGATTAATTTATTGTCTTCATCAACAATTGGTACACCCGATATTTTATATCTTGCCATTATATCATCAGCATCTTTTATAGTATGTTCTTTTGATAAGAAAAATGGGTCTACGATAACTCCACTTTCACTTCTTTTTACTTTGTCAACTTCTAATGCTTGATCTTCTATAGACATATTTTTGTGTATTATTCCTATACCACCTTGTCTAGCCATTGAAATTGCCATTTTAGATTCAGTAACAGTATCCATCCCTGCACTCATTAATGGTATATTTAATTTTATAGTTTTTGTTAATTGAGTTTGTGTACTAACATCTTTTGGTAATACCTCTGATTTTTGAGGAACTAAAAGTACATCATCAAAAGTTAATCCTTCTTTTAATATCTTTGCCATATCGGTTGCCCCCTTCATTATTTTTATAATATTTAATTAGTTTTTATATAATCGAACTTTTTTATACTTTTTAATTACAAAACTTTATCAATTGTAAAAAAGGGTACAAAAAAACCTGTATAATAACTTCTTTATAAGTGAAATTACTATACAGGTTCTTAAAACTCTTTTACTAGTAGCTAACTTATAGGGATCTAGTATCAGCCTATAAATTTACTGTTTTATGATAGAGTTTTAACTATAATAATTTCACTCATAGTCAGAGTATTTTCGGTACTCCGGTAGAGACTCTCAGACCATATTTCTGAGTATATATGAGTGATTTTTTATTTATAATTTTGTATACAATTTGTATAAGTTGTTTATTAATTTATCAAATTTTCGAACTTGTGTCAACAATTTTATACGAATTTATTTTTTATTGAGCAATTTATACTATCATATACACTTTTTATGGATATATTAGCATTTTTAGCTATAATCCTACACTCTTCATACTCAGGTGTAATTTTTATAATTTTATCTTTATATGACCCTATCTTAATAGTAACTTCTCCAAATTCACAATCTAACTTTTCAAATCTTCTTTTCAAAACGTTTCTATTGTACCTTTGATATCTAACTCCAAAGGTCGTTGTTTCCATTAATATTATCTCAATAAACTTTTCTAAATCTATTTCTTTACATAATACTGATAACTTAATAGCTGGTCTATTTTTTTTCATGTATATACTCTCTGTATATACATCTAAAGCACCTTCTTCTATTAATTTTTCATATAAATATGAAAATATTTCTGAAGACATATCATCAATATTAGCATTAATTTCATAGATTATTGACTCTTTTTTTTTATACCCAAAATAGTCCTTAACATATTAGGTATTTCAAATTTATTATGTCCTATGCCATAACCAATTTGACTTACTTCAAATTCAACTATATCAACAAATTCATCACACAAAGTCTTTATTATCGCTGCTCCTGTCGGTGTAGTACATTCTCCTTTTACTGTATTAAACTTAACCGGTACACCCTTTAAAATCTCAATAGTAGCTGGAGCAGGCACAGGCATTGTGCCATGATCACATTTTACAAATCCCGATCCAACAGGCACAGCAGTTGAACAGATTTTATCAATATTTAACAAATCTATTAATATTGAACATCCAACTATATCTACAATCGAATCTATAGCTCCAACTTCATGAAAATGTATTTTATCAATAGTAGTTCCATGAACTTTTGCTTCCGCTTCGCCAATAGTCATAAAAATATTTTTTGCTCTTTCTTTTATACTATCATTTAAAGATGAATTATCAATGATATCAAATACATCTACTAAATGTCTATGTGCATGACCTTCTTTTGCTACAACATTTACATTAGTTCCAACTATACCACTTTCATTTTTTTGACTTATTTCTATACTAAATTCATCTTTAAGATTGAGTTTACTCATTTCTTCTAGAAATATTTCTTTAGAAACTCCTAGGTTTAATAAACTTGCAATAGTCATATCTCCAGATATCCCATTTACAATGTCAAAGTATAAAATTCTCTCCTCCATGCTAATACCTTCTTTCAAATTAGTCTAGTTTATTTATGGTAGCAGCTAAATAACCAGCTCCAAATCCATTATCAATATTTACTACGGATATGCCTGAAGCACAACTATTTAACATTGTTAAAAGGGCTGATAATCCTTTAAAATTCGCTCCATATCCAACAGATGTAGGTACAGCTATAACAGGAACATCAACTAATCCACCTACAACACTAGGTAGTGCTCCTTCCATTCCTGCTACTACTATTAATACCCTAGCTTCTCTTATTATATCTATTTTATTAAATAATCTATGTATTCCTGCAACCCCTACATCATAAACTCTTTCAACGTCATTTCCTAAAAATTTAGCAGTATAGTAAGCTTCATCAGCAACAGGTATGTCAGATGTCCCCCCTGTAATAACTACTATCTTACCTTTTCCTATATTATTTATTGGCTCATTTTGTATTTTTAACATTTTAGATAATTCTTCATATTCACATTCTGGATAAATCTTTTTTACTTGTTCATAAGTTTCTTTTCTACATCTAGTTCCTAATATATTTGATCCTTTTTCACTCATCTTATTTATAATCCCTAAAATATGTTCATCACTTTTTCCCTCACAGTAAATAACTTCAGGGTATCCATTTCTTATTTGTCTATGATGATCTATATTTGCATAACCTATATCTTCGCAAGACAAATTTTTAAGTTTCTCCATAGCTAAATCTATATCTATATCATTATTTTTTACTTGTTTAAGTAACTCTCTTATATCCATAAATACCCCCTTCATTATAATTCGTTTAAAATAATTCTATCATACTAAGCATACCTTTTCCACCAATCCAAATTTATATAATTTTTCCTAATATATAAAACTAAAAAGAGATAGCCTAAACTTAGGCTATCTCTTTTTAGTTTTATATAAATAAGTTAAATAATCTACTTTAAGATTAAGTGTTCATAAAAGGATTTTTAACTAATTTACATCATTGGAGGCATTCCGCCACCCATTCCTGGAACTGGCTCAGCTTCAGGTAAATCTGCAACTGCAGCTTCTGTAGTTAAAAATACACCTGCTATAGACGCAGCGTTTTGTAAAGCTGTTCTAGTAACCTTAGTTGGGTCAACTATTCCTTCTTCTATCATATTTACATATTTTTCATTTAAAGCATCGAATCCAACCTCTGCTTCTTCACTTATAACATTTTGAATTATTACAGCACCCTCAAGACCTGCATTAATTGCTATTTGTCTTAATGGCTCTTCTAATGCTCTTCTTATTATCTTAGCTCCAACTTTAAGTTCACCTTCAAGTTCGTCAACTAATTTATCTACAACTGGGATTACACTAACTAATGCAGTTCCTCCTCCAGCAACTATACCTTCTTCAACAGCTGCTCTTGTTGCATTTAAAGCATCTTCTATTCTTAATTTTCTTTCTTTCATTTCAACTTCTGTAGCAGCTCCAACTTTTATAACAGCTACTCCACCAGCAAGTTTAGCTAATCTTTCCATTAATTTTTCTATATCAAATTCAGAGGTAGTTTGCTCTATTTGATTTTTTATTTGAGCAACTCTATCTTCTATAGCTTTTTTATCTCCAGAGCCATCTACTATTGTAGTAGTTTCTTTAGTTACTTTAACAGATCCAGCTCTACCTAGCATAGATAGATCAGCTTCTTTTAAATCATATCCTAACTCTTCAGATATAACTGTTCCTCCTGTAAGTATAGCTATATCTTCAAGCATAGCCTTTCTTCTGTCCCCAAATCCTGGAGCTTTAACTGCAACAACTTCAAATGTTCCTCTTAATTTATTAACTACTAATGTAGATAAAGCTTCACCTTCTACATCCTCTGCTATTATTAATAATTTTTTACCTTGTTGAACTATTTGCTCAAGTACTGGCAATATATCTTGAATATTAGTTATCTTTCTATCTGTAATTAATATATATGGATCATTTAAAACAGCTTCCATCTTATCTACATCTGTAACCATATATGCTGAAACAAATCCTCTATCAAATTGCATACCTTCAACAGCATCTAATTCAGTATGCATAGTTTTAGATTCTTCAACTGTAATTACTCCATCTTTACCTACTATCTCCATAGCTTCTGCTATTAAATTTCCTACTTCTTCATCTCCTGCGGATATAGATGCAACTTGAGATATAGATTCTTTTGTCTCTATAGTTCTTGATTGTTTCTTTAATTCATCTACTGATACCTCAACAGCTTTTTGTATTCCTTTTCTAAGTAATACTGGGTTTGATCCTGCTGTTACATTTTTTAAACCTTCTCTTATTATAGCTTGAGCAAGAACAGTTGCAGTTGTTGTACCATCTCCTGCAACATCATTAGTTTTTGTAGCAACTTCCTTAACTAATTGAGCTCCCATATTCTCAAATCTATCTTCAAGCTCTATTTCTTTTGCTATTGTAACACCATCATTAGTTATAAGAGGTGCTCCAAATTTTTTATCTAATATAACATTTCTTCCTTTTGGTCCTAATGTTACCTTAACTGTATCTGCTAATTTATTTACACCAGCTTCTAATGCTGATCTTGATTCTTGTGCGAATTTTATTTCTTTAGCCATCTCTCAATATCCTCCTTTAAAATTTACTCAACTACTGCTAGTACTTCATTTTGTTTTAATATTATATATTCTTGACCTTCTAGTTTAATTTCTGTTCCAGCAAATTTAGAGAAAATTACCTTATCTCCAACTTTTAATTCCATTTGTATTTCTTTTCCATCTACTATTCCACCAGGTCCTACTTCAACAACTTCAGCAATTTGAGGTTGTTCTTTAGCTGAACCAGGTAAAACTATACCACTTGCAGTTTTTTCTTCTGCTTCAACTTTCTTTATAACTACTCTGTCAGCCAATGGTCTTATCTTCATAATTATCCCTCCTAATGAAATTTATATATGTAAATTTAAAATCGGCAATCTTATCACTCTTTTAATAAGAGTGCTAACAGTTTTATAATATCTCAAAATTTTTTATTTTTCAATACCTTTAAACTGATTTTTTATATTTTTTATGCGATAAATTTTTATCTACATCGACATAATTTCTCTCATATTTTTTATATTATAAAATTGGAGAAAATAACCTTGCAACTGATTCTGTCCATTTTTTTATAAAAGGCCTTTTTTCAAAATCTTCAAGATGTATTTCCTCACTATTTTCTAAATCCTCACAAAAATCCTCTGTAATCTTATTTATTATTTCTTTATCATACATAAATGCATTTATTTCAAAGTTAAGCATAAAGCTTCTTAAATCCATATTAGCAGATCCTGTAGATGATATCTTATCATCTATAATTACTACCTTAGAATGTATAAATCCTTTTTTATATAAGTAAACTTTTCCTCCAGACCTTAAAATATCATCAAAATAAGAATAAGATGCTTGATGAACTATTTTATGGTCTGCAATGCTTGGAAAAATAATCCTTACGTCTACTCCACTTAAAGCTGCGCTTTTTAAAGCTCTCAGTAAGCTATCGTCTGGTATAAAGTAAGGAGTTTCTATATATACTCTCTCTTTAGCTTTACATATTGCAGAAAAATAAGCATAATGTATAGCTTCCCAATCACTATCCGGCCCTGTTGCAACAACTTGTATCATAGAATTTCCTTTATCTTCTAACCTTGGAAAATATCTTTCACTAAATATCATTTCTTTAGTAGTGTAATACCAATCTATTAAAAATACCATTTGTAGCATATAAACAGAGCTACCTTCAATTCTTACATGAGTATCTCTCCAATATCCAAACTTTTTATTTTTACCCATGTATTCGTCTCCTATATTTATGCCTCCTGTATATCCTATGTAGCCATCAATTATAGCTATCTTCCGATGGTTTCTATAATTTAGTTTTCCTCCTATTATAGGAAATTTAGCTGGTAAAAATGGAACTATTTCTATTCCTTCATTTCTCATATCTTTAAAGAACTTTCTATGAAACCAAAATCTCCAGCAACCTACATCATCATACAGTATCTTTATACTGACTCCTTCTTTTGCTTTCTCTATAAGAAGATTTTTTAATTTTCTTCCAATCTCGCTATCTTTTATTATAAAATACTCTAAATGTATATGATCTTTAGCATTTTTTATATCTTCTATTAAATTTTTAAACTTCTCATTCCCATCTATAAAGATTTCAACACTATTGTTAGTTGTAAACGGAAATTTTCCAGTATTTAATAATAAACTTATTACTTTTTTCTTTATTCCTTCATAAGAATTATCCTTTATAACCTCATCATTATTTATAGCACTTTTTTCAAGATCTACTAATTCCTCTATAGATGCTAGATTTTTAAGTAAGTTATGTTCTCTTATATCTGTTGCTAACTTCTGTGTCTTAAATATCTTTCTCTTTCTTATATTTCTTCCAAGTATCGCATATATCACCAGCCCAACTCCTGGCAATAGTAAAAAAATCAATAGCCATGCCATAGTTTTAGCCGGGTCTCTATTTTGAAGTATTATATTCATAGATACTATAATGCTTGCTATATATGAAATTGATACATAGCTCAAAATAAATATGTCTAAAACACTCATGCTACCTCCTTAAGTTATCTTCCTATGCCTAACTCTCTAGCATAATAAAACAAATATTGTTGTGCAAAACCTGATAAATCTCCAAACTTATCTATTGCATACTTTCTTATTTTAGGTAAACTCATATCGTCTTCTACATAAAATTCTTGCATAACCCTTTTAACCCAAACATCAACTGGGAAGGTATCATACTTTTGCATTCCAAATAATGCGATGCAGTCCCCAACTTTAGGTCCTATACCATTAAACTTAAGTAGTTCTTTTATGCAGTCTTCTGTACTTAAATTTCTATAACTATAAACATCATCATTATTTTTAATAACTTCTTCTGTCGTAGATTTTATATATTTATCCCTAAATCCAGTAGAACAAGCTCTAATTTCTTCTATTGATGCTTTACTTAATTGTTGTGGAGTTGGAAAATCATAATAATCTTCGCCTTCATAGCTACCTATATAAGTTCCATATTCTCTTGATAAATTTTTTATAGCTTTTTGTATCATAGGAATTCTATTATTAGATGATATTATAAATGATATTATCATCTCCCAAGGATCTTGACGTAATAATCTTATACCCCAACCAAATTCTGTAGCCTTTTCTAAATACTCATCCATATTTCTTAATTCATTTTTTATTTTTGAATAATCTGTATCTAAATCAAAATAATCTTTCCATATGTTGTTAAAGTCCTCTAAATTAGTATTCTTTAAATAAATCGTATCTCCTTCTCTAGATACATTTATAACTCTTCCTTTTGCCACACCAGTATATGATCCATCACCTTGATCCTTCCACCTAAAGCATTGCCCACATTCAAATATATGCTTTGGATCAAAATCCGATACTCCTTCTAAAATCACTTTATTATCTTTTTCATATATTTTCATATTTTATTCTCCCTTGATTAAAGTTTATACATTTAATTTTACCCATATTTCATTAAAATTAAATTAACTTTTTCAATACAAATTTAATTTAAAAAGTCTAGAGTAGAATTGATAAATTTTTTTTGTTAAAATACAGGAAACATTATTTTTTTTAGAAGGTGATTATATGAATAATAGAGGTGTGTTTATAGCTATCGAGGGCCCTATAGGTGTGGGGAAAACAACTTTAGCTAATATACTAAGTAATCATTTTAATTATACATTACTTAGAGAGATAGTTGAAGAAAACCCATTCCTTTCAAAATTTTATACAGATATAAAAGAGTATGCTTTACAAACAGAAGCATTTTTTCTTTTTAATAGAATAAAACAACTTGAGGATACAGAAAGACATATTTTAGAATCTGGAATTGGTGTGGTTAGTGATTATCATATCATTAAAAATTTAATATTTGCAGGCATAACACTTGATAATATGCAATTTTATAAATATAAACAAATGTATAATATTTTTATTAATGATTTACCCCAACCAGATATAATTGTTTATCTTAATTCAAAAACAGATGTTTTAATGAATAGGATAGCTATGCGTGATAGAAGCTTTGAAAGACAAATGGATAGAAACTATATTCATCAGTTAAGAAATGAATATAAGTATTATTTTGATCCATTATCTATAAAACATAATTTTGTAGGTAAAAAACCAATAGTTATTGAAATCGATAATTCTAATTTAGATTTCTTAAATAATGAAAATGATAGAAAGTTTTTAATAGAGAAAGTTGAAAGTGCAATTAATTCCCTAGGAGGTCAATTTAATGTTTAAATTGGTAAACCAATGTAATAAACCTTTAAATAGAGACTTATTTATAACTGTAGCTGGAAATGTTGGAGCAGGTAAATCGACTTTAACAAAATTAGTTGGAGAAAAATTAGGTTTTGAAACTCACTATGAACAAGTTGATGAAAATCCATATTTAGAGGACTTTTATAAAGACCAAAATAAGTGGGGGTTTCACTTGCAATTATATTTTCTTGCTCAAAGATTTAAACAGCAAAAGGAAATAGATAGTAATGGTCTTAATAACATTCAGGATAGAAGTATTTATGAAGATGTAGAAATTTTTGCTAGAAATTTATACGATAATAAAAAAATGACTAAAAGGGATTATATAACATACAGGGATTTATTTAATGATATGGTCCCTCATCTTAGAAGACCTGATTTAATGATTTATTTAGATGGATCAATAGATACTATAATAAGTAGAATAAATCTTAGAGGAAGGGATATGGAGAAAGCTGTAGATTTAGACTATTGGGTTAATCTACACAATAGATATGAAAATTGGATAAGAGAATATGATCAATCTCCTGTTCTTTATGTCAACATAAACGAAGTTGATTTAGTAAATAAACCAGAGCACTTAGATTTATTGTGTGATGAAATAAAAAGACTTTTAAACATATAAAAAAAGACTCCTTAAGGAGTCTTTTTTTATAATAAGAAACTTATTAGTATTACTGCTGTTAAAATTTGTAATATACCTACAAATAATCCATATAATGAAACTTCTTTTCCCTGCTTAATAAGATCTTTAAAATTAACTCTAAGTCCTATTGCCGCTAGTGCTATTATTTCTAGCTTACTACTTAATTCTTTTGCTACATGTGAAACTTCAATTGGAATTAAATTCATAGAAAATAATGCACATGTTACAAAGAATCCTATTACATACCAAGGGATTTTGATCTTTTTATTTACTATTTCTACTTCTTCTTCTTTTAATATTTCTGCATTTGTTTTATTTTTTAAATGTCCAAATACAAATACTACAACAACTAATAATATAACTCTAACTATTTTAAATATAGTAGCTAAGTCTTTTGTAGCTTCATTGACCATCGCTCCACTTGCTACAACTTGACCAACTGATTGCAGCGTTCCACCTATTATAGCTGAAGTTTTTATCAATTCATGATTATATAGTATACCTGCTAATACAGGTAACAATAACATTAAAACTACACCTGTAACATTAACTATAGTAATAGCAATTCCTTTTTCTTTATCATCCGCATCTATTACCGGTGCAGTTGCTCCTATTGCAGACGATCCACAAACTGCATTTCCACTAGCCATTAAATATCTAAAGTTCTCGCTAAACCCTAATTTTTTACCTATATATATAGCTCCAACTATTGTTACAGCCATTTGTATAACTATAAATATTATTCCACCTAAACCTAGTTCCATTATTGTAGATACACTTAGAGTCGCCCCTAAAAGTACTATTGAATATGATAATAATTCAGTCTCTGAAAATTTATAACCTTCATGAAATACTTTTTTATTTAAGAAAAGATTTCCTAATATCATACCAAGGAATATAGAAATAGTTGCTGCGCCCAGACTTGGCACAAATTTAGATAAGAAAATACTAATAAATCCTATTATTGTCGATACTATTAATCCTGGCAATATTTTATTTACTTTTTCCATATATTATTTCTCCTAATTTTCATCTTATTTTTCCTAAAACAGTATACCAAATTAATTATTATTGGTAAAATAGATATATATCATGATAACCATTACTAAACTTAATGGTTATTTAAAAGGAGGTTTTATAATTGATAGAAGAATTCAAAACTTTTATAGCTGTTGTGGAACATCAAAACTTTACTAAAGCAGGAGAAAGTATAAATTTATCTCAACCAACAGTAAGTACCCATATTAAAAATCTAGAAATTTATTTTAATACAACTCTTATAAACAGGTCAATTAAGCAAAAAACTATTTCTATAACGGATAACGGATATCTTTTATATAAAAGAGCACGCGAAATAATAAGTTCAATAGAATCTATTAAAGATGAAATAAATAGTATTTCTAACTCCATAAAGGGGCACATAAAAATAGGAACTAGCCTTACGATAGCAGAGTATTTTTTACCTGATTTTTTATCTATATTTTCAACAAAATATCCTGATATAGAAATTGAAATGATAGTTGAAAATACACATAAAATTTGTGAAAAAGTGAAAAGTTCTAATTTAGATATAGGTCTTGTTGAAGGAAGCTTGTCTTCTTTTGATTTTAATCAAAACTTTTTTTATGAAGATAAAATGGTGTTAACTTTTTCGCCAAAGACTGAGATTGATCCTGAAAACTTCACTATTAATTCAGTAAAAAGTAAAAAGTGGATTGTAAGAGAAGAAGGCTCCGGAACTAGAGAATATCTTAATATATTCTTAAGTAACAATAAAATAACACCTCTTCAAATAATGGTATTAGGAAGCAATCATGCAGTAAAAGAAGCTGTTAAAAATAACCTAGGTGTTTCTATAATATCTAAATTAGTTACAGATTCAGAAGGTGATTCTTTATGTACTGTTAACTTAAATGATACATATAATAGATATTTTTCATTTATCACTCCTAAAGGAATAAAATCTTCAAATACAACATCTCTATTTATAAATGAACTTGAAAAATATTCAAAATCAAGAAGCTAGCTTTAATTTATAGTAAAAAAATAATGCCATAAATTTATGGCATTATTTTTTACATCCCTAATTCTTTAAATTCTCTACTTCCTGGTTTAACTAATTCAATTTTACCTTCTTCGCATAATGGGCAGTTGTCAGCTTCATAAACTTTTATATCTAGTTTTATAGCACTATATATAGGCATTCCTATATCATGATTAGTTCTATCTGCTATACAAGCAACCCCTATAACTTCTCCACCTAATTCTTCTAATGCCTTTTTAGTTTCGATAGTAGATTTTCCAGTAGTAACAACATCCTCAGCTATTATTATTTTTGCCCCTGGTTTAACTTCAAATCCTCTTCTTAGTTGCATTTGTCCATCTTTTCTTTCTGTAAACACTGATTCTTTCCCTAATTGTCTTCCTAATTCATATGAAACTATGACCCCTCCCATAGCAGGTCCAACAACTAAATCTATATCTAAATCTTTTATTTGATCAACTACCGTGCTTAAAACTTTTTCTGCTTGATTTGGAAATCTTAATACCTTTGCACATTGTACATATCTATTACTATGCTTTCCTGAAGATAATAAAAAATGTCCTTCTAATAAAGCATCACATTCTTTTAATATTTCAACAACATTTACATTACTCATAATTTTATTCTCCCTTTTAACCTCAAATTTGATTTTTTCATATTAGTCTATATAAAACTATTTTTCCTAAATTTCTTATCAAATAATTCCTCTAATTTCATCCAAAGAATCTATTCCTTCTTCTTTCATATAATTTTTTATTCCTTCTATAATATCTATTCCTATTCTAGGATTTATAAAATTAGCCGTTCCAACTTGAATGCATGTAGCTCCAGCCATTATAAACTCTATTGCATCTTGCCAAGTTGTAATTCCTCCCATACCCATAACAGGAATATTTACAGCTTTACAAACTTCATGTACCATTCTAAGAGCTATCGGTTTTATTGCTGGTCCAGATAATCCTGCATATACATTTTCAAATACTGGTTTTTTCTTATTTATATCAATAGCCATAGCTTTAAATGTATTTACTAAAGATATCCCATCTGCACCTTCTTCTTCACAAACCTTAGCCATTCCAATTATATCCTCTGCATTTGGAGATAACTTAACTATTAGAGGAAGTTTCGTTTTTGATCTTACTGCTCTTACAACTTCTCTTGCAACCTCATTTTTTATTCCAAATGCCATTCCTCCTGCTTTTACATTTGGACAAGATATATTTAGCTCTATCATATCTATTGGTTGGTCATTTAATAACTCTACACCTTTTATATAATCATCTAATGTTCCCCCACCTAAGTTTGCAATTCTAACCGTATCTATATCTTTAAAAAACTGAAGTTCATTTTCTATAAATCCCTTTACTCCTGGATTTTCAAGTCCTACACTATTCATCATTCCTGATGGAGTTTCAAAAACCCTTATCCCTTTATTTCCATCTCTCTTTTCTAGCGTAAGTCCTTTGCTACTTATACCTCCAAGTTTGTCTATATCGTAAATTTCTGCATATTCTTTTCCGAATCCAAAAGTTCCTGACGCCATAATTAAAGGGTTTTTAAACTCTATATTCCCGAATTTAACATTCAAATTAGTCATTAAATATCACGTCCTCTCCCCAGAACACTGGCCCATCTTTGCATGTTTTTTTATTTCCAGACTTTGTTTTACATGTACATACTAAGCAAGCTCCTACACCACAAGCCATATGGTTTTCTAGTGATACCATTATTTTAGTGTTAGTTCCTTCTGTCATTTTAACTAGTTTTTCCATCATAGGTGTTGGTCCACAAGTTAATATATAATCATATTTTTCAACATCTAATATATCTGTAACAAATGTGTTCCCTAATGCTATATTTACTTCATTACAAACTTCTTTAAATTCCTCTTCTAATATAGCTTCTTTTCTATATCCTAAATATGCATCACAGCTTTTAATATTTTTAGCTACTAAATATAATGGTGCTACTCCGATTCCACCACCTACTAAAGCAACTTTTCCTTCTACTTTTTCATATCCGTTTCCATATGGACCCTCTAATTTAATAGAGTCATTAGGTTTTAAATTACTGAAAATTTTAGTGCCTTCTCCAACTACTTTATATAAAAAAGATATTCCTTCTTCGTCTATATCATGTACACTTATTGGTCTTGATAATAAAGGATATGTGTCCCAAGCTCTTAACATATAAAACTGACCCATTTTAGCCTTGAAGTTCCCTTTTACTTTCATAAAATACATGTCTTCCCCAACATATCTATTTTCTAAAATTTTATACATTACATATCCCCCTTTATGTCGTACATAACTTTACCGTTTCTTATTGTCATCAATACTTTCCCTACAATTTTTTGCTTATCAAATGGATTATTTTTACCTTTAGATGTAAATTTTTCTGTATCTATAACTTCATCACAATCTGGATTTATTAAAACTAAATCTGCTCTTAGTCCTTCTTCGATTAAGCCTTGATTTAATCCTAAAAGTTTAGCAGGATTTAAACTCATCATTTCACTTAATTTATTTAAAGAAATTTCATTTTCACTAAACACCTTGTTTACCATTCCAAAAGCTACCTCTATATTAGATATTCCAGGTGAACCATTTTTCTTATCTTCTTCAGTATGAGGCGCATGGTCTGTTCCAATCATGTCTATATATCCATCTTTAATTCCTTGAATAAGATATTTCATATCTTCCTCCTTAGCAAAAGATGGATTTACTTTATAGTCCAGTCCATATCCATATATATGATGTGGCCCTACTTCACAAGTAAATTTATATCCATTTTTTTTATATTTTTTTATCTCTTCTAAAGTTTCTTTTAAACTTATATGGCATATATGAAGGTTACCCCCCACTTTCTCGAGAAGTTTTAAATCTCTTTTTACTATTATTTCTTCCGGCTGACAATGAGTCAATACTTTAAAATCTAGTTCTTTTGAAAGCTCTAATACGTCTTTCATTATATCTTCATCATGAAGTGTGTATCCATCATCAGAAAATAATTGAGTATATTTCCTCATACTTTCTATATCTATCATTTCCTGACCTTCTAGATTTTTAGTTATTGCGCATACTTGGTTTATATCACATAAGTCTAATGTTTTAGCTTTATCTAAGATATACTCCATAGTTTCCTTATTGTCACAAGCTGGTTTAGTATTTGCCATAGGACATAATACTGTAAACCCACCTTTTAATGCAGCCCTTTGACCCGTTTCTAAATCTTCTTTGTGAGTTAATCCCGGATCTCTTAAATGTGTATGCATATCTATAAACGAAGGCATTAATATATAATTTTCTCCATTTATAATTTTTGCATCTATCGAGTCTATATTTGTATCAATTCTAGAAATCTTACCATCTTCTACAAGTAAATCACTTTTAAAATCTTTATTAGCATCAACTATTCGTGTGTTTTTTATTAAAATCTTATTCATTTGCATCTACCCCCAAAAGTTTCATTATTAAGGCCATTCTTACGTACATACCAAATTTAGCTTGGTCAAAGTAAACAGCTCTTTTATCTTTATCAACCTCTGTATCTATTTCATTCACTCTTGGCAATGGATGCATAACTAACATATCAGATTTTGCTTTTTTCATTTTTTCAGCAGTTAATATATAATAATCTTTTAATCTTTCATATTCATCTTTATTTTCAAATCTCTCTTGTTGAACTCTAGTCATATAAAGTACATCTAATTCACCTATAACTTCATCTAAGTTATTAGTTTCTATATAATCATGACCTTTTATAGCCTCTTTTATATAATCAGGCATTTTTAATTCTTCGGGCGCTATAAATACAAACTTAGTATCTTTATATCTTGACATAGCCTTAACTAAAGAATGTACTGTTCTTCCATTTTTTAAATCTCCACATAATCCGATAGTGTGATTTTCTAATTTTCCTTTAAGTGATTTTATTGTAAGAATATCTGTAAGTGTTTGAGTTGGATGTTGATTTCCTCCGTCTCCTGCATTTATAAATGGTACTCTAGCGAATCTTGAAGCTTCCAAAGCTGAACCGGCTCTTGGATGTCTCATAACTATTGCATCAGCATAACAAGATACTGTTTCCATGGTATCTTCTAAAGTTTCTCCTTTTGCTGTAGATGATGATTTTGGTTCTGAAAAGCCTATAACTCTTCCACCTAATCTATTCATTGCGGCTTCAAAACTGAATCTTGTTCTTGTTGATGGTTCATAAAATAAGGTCGCTAGTAAATTGCCTTCACAAACACTTGAGTATTTTGACGGATTGTCAATTATATTTTGAGATAATGATAGAATTTCATCTATTTCATTTATCGAAAAGTCTTCTGGTTGGATTAAATTTCTTCCTTTTAATTTCATCTTATATGTCCTCCTTTTTTAGCCTCTCTGGACTAAATTTAAAAGTTTTTTAATTTTTTCTTTTATAGTAGCTTATCACCTTTAGCAATCGATGTCAATATAGCTTTTAACTTTTTCTCTACTAGTTATATGTATAAAAAAAGGACATACCAAATACAAATGATTAAGGAAAATATGCATAATTATACATATTCTCCAGATAACCATTAGATTTAAGTTATATCCTTTAAATTTCTATTATTATAATACTCTCTTAGCTCCAACGTAAGCATTTTGCCAGTAAGATGAGTTTATGTTACTTACTTTAACAACATCACCTGTTTGTGGCGCATGTATCATTTGTCCTCCACCAACATATATACCAACGTGGCTTATTCCACCGCCACCAGTAGCGAAGAATACTAAATCTCCTGGTTGTAAGTTAGCCTTACTTACAGATGTTCCTACTCCATATTGAGATCCTGAAGTTCTTGGTAAAGATACTCCTGCAGCATTTCTAAATACATATGATGTAAGTCCTGAACAGTCAAATGTATTAGGACCTTCTGCTCCCCATACATATGGAGATCCTAATTTAGAGTAAGCCATATTAACTACAGCACTTGCAGCATTTGTATTGTTAACTGGTGGTGCTGGTTTTTCTGCTGGCTTCTCAACAGGTTTTTGAACTGGTTTTTCAACATCAGTATCGTTATTATTGTTATTTACAACATCACTATTTATTTTATCTGTTGTTGTTTTATCTGTTTCTTCTGTTGTTGCTTTATCTGTTTCTTCTGTTGTTGCTTTATCTGTTTCTTCTGTTGTTGCTTTATCTGTTTCTTCTGTTGTTATTTTATCTGTTGTTGTTTTATCTGTTTCTTCTGTTTTATCTTGTACATCTTTTTGATCATTAGCATCTGTTTGCTCTTTTTCAACTTCTGGAGCTTTATCAGATACATATAAGTCTCTTATAAATCCTTCTTTATCTCCATTTTTAACTTTAACCCAGTTGTCTTGAGTTCCTAATACTTCTACTTTTGTAGATAATCCTAAATTATCTTGTACATCTGACTCTATATGTGCATCTTTTCTTAAATTTACATTTTCAGCTGTTACGTATGCATCCGCACCTTTTACATCAACATATCTAGAAGCTATCCATCCTTCATTTCCATCGTTTAATTGAACTTTGTACCATCCGTCTTGTTCACCGATTATTTTGAATTCTTCACCTGAATAAGCTATTGTTTGAACAGAACCTTGTTCTCTTACTTTTACAGCTACATCGTCTTTAACAACTGCAACTTTATATTCCATATCCTTAAAATTAGATAAATTTATTATATTTTTATCATTTGCATCTTTCTTATCTGTTGCTTTTTCAGTTTTTGCGTCATCTGCATGAGCTATTCCGTTCATCGATAATGCCATAAATGATGCAAACACTGGTACTAATATTTTTCTCTTCATAATGTTTTTCCCTCCAAAAATTAACAATAAGTTTTCTTATGTGTTATTTTCATAGATGAAACCTATGCAGGATAAAATACTAATACACAAGATATATTTTTATTTATTTTATATTTTTAACTTGTAACTTTTTTGTAACGAAAAGTTATAAGTTATATAGTATTCTTATATTAAACAATAGTTAATTATCTTGTATATAATACTTAAACCAAACTTCTTATTTTATCCAAAAATAACTTTAATATACATTTTATATTTATTATATACTAATATTTACAAAAAGTAAACAATTTTACCTATTTTAGCATATATTAGCACATGTTTTTTTGCGTGCTTTTTTTCATGCTATTTTTTTATGCAAAATAAAAGTATGAAGTATAGATTTTAAAATCTATACTTCATACTTTTTCTACATTATATATTATATATTTTTAAACTAAAGATGGAGCTACCTCTTGAGCAGGAGCCTCTGTATACCATCCTCTTAATTTCATTGCATCAGCTATTCTCTTTATAGACATCATATATGCAGCTGTTCTCATTTCTACATTACGATCACCTGCTAATGCCCATATTTCTTCAAAAGCTTTTATCATTAATGCTTTTTGTTTTTCTTGAACTTCTTCGAAAGTCCAGTTGTATCTCATTAAATTTTGTACCCATTCAAAGTAAGAAACAGTAACACCACCACTATTAGCTAGTATATCTGGTACTAATGTAACACCTTTTTCAAATAATATATGATCTGCTTCTGGAGTTGTTGGCCCGTTAGCACCTTCACATACTATTTTAGCTTTTATATCAGCTGCATTAGCAGAAGTTATTTGGTTTTCTAAAGCACAAGGCATTAAAATATCTACTTCTGTAATTATTACACTTTGCTCTACAGGTTCTGCCCCTGGGAATCCTTTTATACATCTATGTTCTTTATTATAAGCCATTAAAGCTTTCATATCTATTCCATTTTCATTATATATAGTTCCTGTATGGTCTTCTACATATATAACCTTTGCTCCAGCTTCATCTATGTACATACCTGCAAAGCTTCCAACATTTCCAAATCCTTGAAGACCTACTGTAACATTTGACACATCTATTCCCTTTTTCTTAGCTGCTTCCATAGCCATTGTAGCAACACCATATCCTGTTGCTTCATTTCTTGCTAAAGATCCGTAGAAATCAACTGGCTTACCAGTGAATACTCCTGGTTGGAACTCCCCTGTAACATTGGCATATTCATCAACCATCCATGCCATTATTTGTCCATTTGTATTAACATCTGGAGCTGGTATATCTTCTTTTTCTCCTATTATTGGAGCTATAGCTCTAGCAAACCCTCTAGATATTCTCTCTAATTCGCCTTGAGAAAACTCTGTAGGATCTATAGCCATACCACCTTTACCACCACCATATGGTATACCTACTACAGAACACTTAAAAGTCATCCATGTAGATAATGCTTTTACCTCGTCCATACAAACTGCTGGATGGAATCTTAATCCACCTTTAAATGGTCCACATGCATTATTATGTTGTGATCTATATCCTGTAAATGTTCTTACAGTCCCATCATCCATCTTAATCGGGAATGATACTTCTAAAACTCTCATTGGATTTTTTAATATTTCGTATACTGCTGGATCAGCCCCTAACTTATCACAAGCAGTCTTCACTTGAGATCTTGCTATCTCTAGAACATTTAAAGTTTTTTCAGCCATTTTAAAAGCCCCCTTAAAAATTTATAATTTTTCTCCCCAAAATCTTTTTGAAAATGTTTTCCCTTTGTTACAGTTTGATTATAACATAGTTTTTTTAGCTTTTGTATATAATTTTTATTAGTTTTTTATTTAACATTTTTTTATCTTATTTATGTTTATATCAACTCTACTTACGTTTATTAACGTAACTTTATATAAAGCATTCATTATATGTTTTTGTAATTTATATATACTTTCAATTCCTTCAAATATATTGATTTCAATTAAAATCTTCACTTCTAATTCTCCGATTTTATCTTTAAATTGAATGTTATTTATCTTACTTATATATTTAATTTTGGATAATTCATAATAAATTATTTCATTTATAGCATTTTGAGTTATATAAAACTTTCCTATATAGCTAAAACTAGGTCTTACTATTGTTTTTTCTACAATAATAGATTCACTATTTCCTCTTTTAAATAACCTTTTTATAGGATTTATACTTAATCCACTTGCAATAGATTTAACCTCTAAAGTTGGCACTGGAATTATATGATTTCCTCTTTCTCTAGATTTCTTTGCAATTTCTATCTCTTCTTGTTTAGATATCTCATTGATATAAATAGTTTTATCTATGCTTCCAAGACCTAATCTTTCTGCAATTTTATTTACCATTTTATCCGAAGTACCAATTACAAGTATTTTATCTATTTTTTCTTCCTTTAACTTTGTTCTTACACACTCTCTATGTTCAATATTTTCAAATATAGCTCTTTTTACAGCTTGTATTTTAGTTTTTGCTTGTTTTGCTGAAACTCCTGCAAGTATTTTATTATTTTTTATTAATATCCCATCATCTACTATATAATTTATGTTATTTTCATAAGCTAATTCTAATGCTTTATAACTTTTACCAGTTCCACTTTCCCCTACTAAAGCAAATTTTTTCATAAAACTTCTCCTAAGTTTATATATTTAAGGCTATAGATATTAATATCTATAGCCTTAAATATATATTATATCAAAACTCTTTATTTCCTTTAATATATAAAAATATGCGTATACTCTATTAAAATTAAACAATTTTTGATAACTAGAAATCTACAAATAACATTTTCATTATTTAACCCTAAATTTTTTCTTCTATATATAGTTTATTATTAATACGTAAATATATTTTTAATTTTTTTAAAATTTCCAATTAAATTTCCTTTATATTTAAATTTTACTAATGTATTAAATATTCGAAATTTGTAACTATATTTATTTTTTCAATTAATCCTAATCATTGTTATGTGATCTTTTTTTTGCTATAATACTAATGAACATACTATTTACATATATTAGGAGGATTTTGAAATGGCTTATAAAATCAATGATGCTTGTATAAGCTGTGGTGCTTGCGAAGCTGAGTGCCCAGTTAGCTGTATATCAGCTGGAGATGACAAATATGTTATAGATGCAGCTGCTTGTGTTGAGTGTGGTGCTTGTAACGGAGTTTGTCCAGTAGATGCTCCACAACCAGAATAATATTTAAATATTATTTATATACAAAAAACTACCTACATTTGTAGGTAGTTTTTTGTATATTGTATACTATTCATTTTCATTCATAAGATATGATAATGTAAATAAACTTTCAGTTAAGTTTACATTTTCAACTATTACATCCTTTGGCACTTCTAAATCTAATGGTGCAAAGTTCCAAATTCCCTTTATACCAACTTTCACAAGTCTGTCTACAACATCTTGTGCCCCATTCTTTGGTATACATAAAATAGCTATATCAATATTATTTTCTGACACGAACTCCTCGATGCTCTCAGAATCTAGTATTTCAAAATCTCTAATTTTTAACCCTATCATTCTTGGATTTGCATCAAATAAAGCTTTTATCTTAAATCCTGCTTTTGTAAATCCTGCATAGTTAGCTATAGCTTGTCCTAGGTTTCCAGCTCCAATTATTATTGAATTATAAGTTCTAGATAAACCTAATATTTTTCCTATCTCATTGTATAATTCTTCAACGTTATATCCGTATCCTTGTTGTCCAAATCCACCGAAGTTATTTAAATCCTGTCTTATCTGAGATGCTGTAAATCCAATTATATCACTAAGTTCTTTAGAAGATATTCTTTGTATATCTTTATCTAATAAATCTCCTAAGTATCTATGATATTTAGGTAATCTTCTTATTACAGCCATAGAAATATTTCTATTACTCATTTTATCACCTCCTATATAGTCATGATCTCTATTTGCCTATAAACTATGCTATTTTTTTAACATAGTACATATATTCTTGATTATATTATACCAAAACATTATAATTTTAGATAGTTTAAAGGAGGTATAAATTTATGATTGTTTTGTCATGTAATAACTTAAATAAAAGTTTTGGAATAGATACTGTATTAGAAAATATTAGTTTTACTGTAAATGAAGGAGATAAAGTCGGAATTATCGGGGTCAACGGAACCGGTAAAACAACTTTATTCAAAGTTCTATCAGGTATATATGGTTATGATAGTGGAGATATATACCTTGGAAAGGGTGTTGAAATTGGATACCTTGAACAAAACACAAACTTTCAATCCGATAAAACCATTTATGAAGAAGTTTTAGAAGTATTTTCTGATTTAATGGAAATGGAAAAATATATAAGAAATTTAGAAATAAAAATTTCTGAAGAAAGTTCAAACCCACAATCTAAGGAATTAGATAAACTTATGAATGAATACTCTCATAAACTTGAATTATTTTCAGAATTAAACGGATACGGGTATAAGTCGGAAGTTAAAGGTATATTAAAAGGCCTAGGTTTTTCTGATGAAGATATGCAAACTCCAATAAATATTTTATCTGGAGGAGAAAAAACTAGAGTACTTCTTTCAAAATTATTACTTAAAAATCCTTCACTTCTGTTATTGGACGAGCCTACTAACCACCTTGACTCAGATGCCATTGAATGGCTTGAAGTTTTCTTAAAACAATACAAAGGAACTGTAATTATTATTTCACATGATAGATATTTCTTAGACCAAGTAGTTAATAGAGTTTTTGAAATTCATAATAAAAGATTAAAAACATACAATGGAAATTATTCTAAGTTTATAGAATTATCCAAGGTTGAGAAAGAATTAGAAGTAAAAAAATATGAAGATCAACAAAAAGAAATTAAAAAGCAAGAAGAGTCTATAGAACGTTTAAAAGCTTATGGTCGGGAAAAACATTTAAAAAGAGCTCGAAGCAAGGAAAAAATGTTAGATAAAGTTGATGTATTAGACAAACCCGATGTATTTAGAAAAAAAGCTAGCATTCAATTTAATCCTGCAGTATCTAGTGGTAACGATGTTTTAGAAGTAAAGGACTTATCTATGGGTTATGGCGAAAGAATACTTTTTAAAGATATAAACTTTAATATATATAGAGGAGAAAAAGTAGCTTTAATAGGAGCTAATGGTATAGGAAAATCTACATTATTTAAAATTATAATGAACGAAATTGTTCCTTTAACAGGTAATACTAAACTAGGTACAAATGTTCATGTGGACTATTTCCATCAAGAACAAAAAACTCTTAACTTAGATAATACAATAATCGATGAGATTTGGAATGATCATCCTAATCTAAATCAAACTACTCTTAGAAATATGCTTGGTTCATTTTTATTTGAAGATGAAGAAGTATTTAAAAAAATCTCTACACTAAGTGGTGGTGAAAGAGCAAGAGTGGCAATATTGAAACTTATATTATCAAACTCTAACTTCTTATTACTAGACGAACCTACAAATCACCTTGATATAGATTCAAAAGAAGTATTAGAAGAAGCTCTTTTAAATTATACAGGGACTTTATTTACAATATCTCATGATAGATATTTTTTAAATACTGTTGTCGATAAAATTTTAGTTTTAGACTCTGAAGGTATTACTGAATACCTAGGAAATTATAACTACTATATGGAAAAGAAAAAACAAGCTTTAGAAATGAATACTGTAGAGACTGTTGAAGAAAAAACAAAAACTCAACTAAAAGATGAAAAGAGAAAAGAAAGAGAACAGAGAGAAATAGAAAAAAAAGCTAGAGTTAGAAGGCAAAATATAGAAAAGGAAATTGAGGAAATCGAGGCTAAGATTGAAGAACTAGATTTACTTATGTGCCAAGAAGATGTTTATTCTAATCCTGAAAAATCTAAGGAAGTTAGTCAAAATAAATCTAATCTTGAAGAAAATTTAAATAATCTATATGAAGAATGGGAACAGCTAATGTAAGCTGTTCCTTTTATTTAGATAATTCTGATTTTTCTATAACAAATTAGTTGCTATATGTGTATTGTTTATATTACCATAGTATAGACATTAAAATTTAGGGGGTGCTTATTTGAATAATATTTTTAATTTAAATGATGAAAATAAGAGATTTTATAAACTATTAATTTCACTTTGTATACCTATAATAATACAAAATCTTATATCAACTTCAGTAAATGTTATAGATACAGTTATGATTAGTAGTTTAGGAGAAACTTCAGTTGCTTCTATAGGAGTAGCTAATCAATTTTTCTTTTTATTTAATATGACTCTATCTGGTTTAACAGGTGGGGCTGGATTATTTATATCTCAATTTTATGGGAAGAACGATACTAATAATATAAAAAAGGTTACAGGTTTGAATGTTTTACTTGGAATAATACTTGGACTGATATTTTTTATACCTGCACTTTTCTTCCCTAAGCTTATAATACACTTTTTCTCTTATGATACTAATGTAATAAAACTTTGTATCGACTACTTTAGCATAATAGCATTTTGTTATCCTTTAATTGCAGTTAGTACTGTTTTTAGTATGGGATCTAGAAGTGTTAGAAATCCTAAATTAGGAATGATTTGTAGTGCAATAGCTCTTATAAGTAATATAATATTAAATTACGGATTAATTTTTGGTAACTTAGGATTACCTGCATTAGGAGTTAAAGGCGCAGCCTTAGCAACTGTTATTGCTAGATTAATTGAATTTTTACTTTTAGTTAGCTATGTTTATGTGTTTAAAAAGAATTATATTTTAAGATTCAATTTAAGTAATTTAAAATCTATAGATAAATCATTTATAAATGCGTTTTTTACTAAAAGTACACCAATATTATTAAATGATTCTGGATGGGCTATAGGAACTGTGTTATATTCTGTAGCATATTCTAAAGCAGGTACTTCTGCTATTGCTGCAAGTCAAATAGCTACAAGTACAGGTAACTTTTTTATAATGACTGCTGTTTGCGTAGCCATAGGAGCTTCTATCATGCTAGGAAATGAACTTGGAGCAGATAATAAAGAAGTTGCTATTGATTATGCTAAAAAGTTTTCTAAGATTGTATTTATTGTAGGTACAATATTAGGCATACTACTTATATTTAATATTCCTATGTTACTTAAAATGTTTAGCGTATCTGATAGTCTAGCTCCTGATATTATTAAGATATTTGTTATTATGGGACTATTAATGGGACTTAAGTCTTTTAATACACTTTTAATTATAGGTGTATTAAGAAGTGGTGGAGATACTAAATACTCTTTATTCTTAGAATTAGGATGTATGTGGTTAGTTTCACTTCCTCTTACTTTTATATTCGCTATTAAAGGAGCTCCTATTTACGTACTTGTTCTTCTTACTTATTCTGAAGAAATTGTAAAATTCATATTTGGTGTTCCTCGAGCTATGTCCAAAAAATGGGTTGCTAATATAGTAAAAGAAATTAATTAAAAAGAGATGCCATTTAAGGCATCTCTTTTTAATCTATTTTTATTAAATTATGGGATTTAGGCTCTAAAGTAATTAATAACTTTTTCTTTATAAATTTATTACCTTCTATCTCAATTTTCTCTTTAACATTTGATCTATTTATTAATACTAAAATTTTATCGGTTTTAATATATCTAATATACCCAAGTATGTTTTGATTTGATAATTTTAAAAATTTAGTTTCTCCACTTGATAGTAACTTATTATTTTTTCTTTCCTTAATTATTTTTTTATAAAAATTTAATATATCTTTATCTTCATTTTCCCAAGGATATGTTCTTCGATTATCAGGATCTGTTTCTCCTATTAATCCTGCTTCATCTCCATAGTAAACATATGGTACTCCCTCAAATGTCATTTGAATAAATACAGCTAATTTAAGAAGTTCTTTTTCTTCATTTAACTCAGTTAAAATTCTTCTTGTATCATGTGTCCCTAATAAATTCAAATTGGATTTAAATGCATCCTTAGGGTAATTTTCTTTTATTGTCATAAATCTATTATATACATCCTGTGAATTTACATTTCCTTTCAAAAAATCCACCACTATATTTTTAAATACATACCCGGTTACACCATTTAATTGATTTCCTAAAAAGTATTTACGCCTTTCATTATAGCTAATTTTATTAGATGCATCTTCCCATACCTCTCCTATAATAACAGACTCATTATCTATATTTAATGTCTCTTTTTTTAAAGCTTCTAAAAATTTAGAAGGAAGCTCATCTACTACATCAAGTCTCCATCCTTTAACTCCATAGTTCATCCACTTCTTTATTACACTATCTTTATCTCTTATAATATAGTCCATATAAGAATTTTCCGTTTCATTTACATTTGGTAGTGATTTAACTCCCCACCAACAATCATATTCATTTGGATGGTCTTTAAAATTATACCATGAAAAGAACTTAGAATTTTTAGATTGATAAGCACCCAAAGAATCATAATTTCCATATTTATTAAAATAAATACTATCATCTCCAGTATGACTAAATACGCCATCTAAAATAATATTTATTCCTTTTTTACTTGCCTTATATATTAATTCTTTAAATATTTCTTCATCACCAAACATAGGATCAATAGTTTTATAATCTCCTGTATCATATTTATGATTACTTTGAGATTTAAATATAGGACTTAAGTATATTACAGTTACACCTAGACCCTTTAGATAGTTCAGTTTACTAATAATTCCTTTTAAATTTCCACCATGAAAATCCCATCTTATAACTTCATTTTCTTTATTTTTTATATACATAGGAGTATCTTCCCAATTTGCATATATAAAACTATTTTTTTTAGGATTATTTATTTTACCAGTTCTATTAAATCTATCAACAAATATATGATATAGTATACCTTCCTTAAACCATTTCGGACTTTCTGTTTTTCTACTAACTGTAATTTGATATTTATTTATATAATTTATGTCATAGTATTCTACACATTCTCCACAATCATAACTTTTCCCATAGTATTTTACATCTAGAGTTTCTCCTTCTATGGACTTAAAGTAATAAAAATAAATATTTTCTTTTTCAAATTTATATTTATCTATAGTAAAAATACCATTTGATTTATTTTCCATTTTTATTTCTTTTTTTATATCTTCATTAGTTTCTAGGATAAGGTATATTTCTTTGACATCAGAAATTGCTTCTATATTTATATTTATGTCTTCTCCTATCTCTAATGCCCCAAAGGGCTTTTTATGACTTTCCATCCAAGAATCGTATATTATACTCATTTATTTCCCCCTATTTTTATCCCTTATAAAAATATTTATCTTTTGTACCATATTTCATTTGCATATTCTTTTATAGTTCTATCACTTGAAAAAATCCCTGAATTCGCAATATTTATCAATGACATCTTATTCCAATGATTTTTATCTATATACAAGTCATTAATTTTTTTCTGTGCTTCTACATAATTCTCAAAATCTCTTAATACAAAAAATTCATCATTATATGTTATTAAAGAATTATATATCTCTCTACCTTCTTCTACTATATTTGGTATAAATCCATTAACCAAATCATCTACTACCCTCTTTATATAAAAATTATTTGAATATAAATCAGCAGAAGAATATCCCCCAAATTTACTATATTCTAAAACTTGATTTGCCTTTAAACCAAATAAAACCATATTTTTATCACCTATTTGGTCATGGATTTCTATATTTGCTCCATCTAACGTTGCTATCGTTATAGCCCCATTCATCATAAACTTCATATTACCTGTTCCAGAAGCTTCTTTTGTAGTTGTGGATATTTGCTCACTTACATTTGTGGCAGGTATTATTTTCTCTGCCAAAGAAACTCCATAGTTTTCTAAAAAAACTACTTTCAATTTATCTTTTACTCTTGTATCATTATTTATTTTTTGAGCTAATTCATTTATTAATTTTATAACGCACTTTGCAAAATAATATCCAGGTGCAGCTTTAGCACCAAATATAAAAGTTCTTGGCTCAATATTTAAGTTAGGATTGTCTAATAGTTCATGATACATATGAAGTATGTGAAGTGCATTCATGAGTTGTCTTTTGTATGCGTGTAATCTTTTTATTTGCACATCAAAAATTGAGTTTTCATTTATATTTATTTCATTTTTTTGATTTATAATTTTAGATAAATTTTTCTTATTTTCTTGTTTAATTAATTCTAATTCTTGTAAAACACTATCATCATTTTGGTATTTTTCTAAATTTTTAAGTTCTATAGTATTCCTTTGCCAACTTTCACCTATTAACTCATTTATAAGTTTAGATAATCTAGGATTAGATAATATCAACCATCTTCTATGAGCTATTCCATTAGTTTTGTTGTTAAATTTAAAAGGTTCATCTTCATAAAAATCTTTAAGAACTTCTTTTTTTAAGATCTCTGTATGAAGTTTTGCTACTCCATTTACACTGTGGCTTCCTATAATACTTAAATTAGCCATATTTACATTATCTGCATAAATCACTGCCATTTTACTTATTTTTTCATGGTCATTTCCATATTTATTATTTAGTTTACAAATATATCTTTTATTTATTTCTTCAATTATCATATATATTCTTGGCAATAACTCTTTAATCATCTGGATATTCCACTTTTCCATAGCCTCTGCCATTATAGTATGGTTTGTATAAGATATAACTCTTTGAGTTATATCCCAAGCTTCATCCCATCCAAGTTCTTCTTCATCCATTAATAGTCTCATTAGTTCAGGTACACATAGAGATGGATGTGTATCATTTATATGAATTGAAATTTTCTCATATATTTTACGTATATCTCCATTATCTTTTTTATACTTTCTAAATATATCTTGTATTCCTGCACTTACTAAGAAATATTCTTGTTTCAACCTTAAAATTTTACCTGCATCATTAGAATCATTAGGGTATAAAACTTGAGAAATTTCATCAGCATAATACCTATACTGTAGTGCATCATGATAGCTTCCATAACTATTCTTAGATTCTTTTAATATAGGCTCAAAATCTTTTCGAGGCACATCTGATTTAAATAACCTAAGAGTATTTATATATTCATTTTTATATCCAATTATAGGGATATCATATGGTAGTGCCATAACTGGAATATAATTTTTATGAATAGCCTTTATTTTACCGTTTTTTTCGACTAAATCAACCTTCCCTCCAAATTTTACAATACTTGCTTTGTTAGGCCTTACAGTCTCCCATATATATGATTCTTCTTTTAACCAATTATCTGGGACTTCTACTTGATGCCCATTCACAATTTTCTGCTCAAATAAACCATACTCGTATCTTATTCCATAACCATGGCCGCTCATATTTAATGATGCCATAGAATCTAAAAAGCATGCAGCTAATCTTCCTAATCCACCATTTCCTAAAGCAGGATCTACTTCTGCATTAATTAAATCTTCTAAATTTATGTCCATTTCTTTTAAAATTAACTTTATATCTTCTAAAATACCTAAATTTAAAAGATTAGACTCTAATTGTCGTCCTAATAAAAACTCTATACAAAAATAATAAACTTCTTTTTCTTTATCTAATCTACTTTCTTTCCATATATTATCTATTTTACACTTTAATACTGTCACTAGCGTATTTAGTAGTTGCTCACTATTAGCTTCTTTTATAGTCTGTTTATATAAAAAATCCATTTGATTTCTAAATTCTAATTTGAACTCTTCTTTATTTATAAGGGTCAATATTACCAACTCCTTTATTCAACTATTTCTTGATAGGCCCTTAAATATTCCTTAGCGGACTTTTTCCAACTATTATCAGTATTCATTGCACTTCTTACTATATTATTCCATGTCAATTTATCTTGTTTATAAATATCTATTGCTGATTTAATGCAATAATACATCTCATGTGCATTGTAATTAGCAAAACTAAATCCATTTCCTTCTCCAGTATATTTGTTGTATGGGACAACAGTGTCTTTAAGCCCTCCAGTTTCTCTAACTAAAGGTATTGACCCATACCTCATAGCTATCATTTGTCCTATTCCACAAGGCTCAAATAATGATGGCATTAAAAACATATCTGATGATGCATATATTTGTTGAGCTAAGGCTGCATCAAAAGTTAATATAGTTGCTACCTTATTTGGATACTTTCCTGAATAGTAATTTAACATAGATTGATATTGTTCTTCTCCTGTTCCAAGTACAACTAGTTGTAAATCTTCTTCAACTAATTCAGGCATCATATATGAAAGCAAGTCTAATCCTTTTTGAGATACTAATCTAGATACAATCCCTATCATTGGTATATTTTCATTAATTTCTAATCCTAGTATTTTCTGCAATTCTAATTTATTTTTAATTTTTTTACCTATTGATTCAATATTAAAATTACAAACTATATTTTTATCGACTTCCGGATTATTAATTTCATAATCTATTCCATTAACAATTCCTTTTAATTTATATCCATTCTCTTTTATTAGTCCATCTAGTCCTTCTCCATAATATTTTGTTTGTATCTCGTTAGCATATGTGGGGCTAACAGTACTTACTTTATCTGAATATACTATGCCAGCCTTCATAAAATTGATTCCACCATAATATTCTATGTTACCTTCATCTAAATGAAACCTAGGAATAGATAATGTATCTTCTATATGTTTATTAGAAAATACACCTTGATATCTCAAATTATGTATAGTATACATAGTTTTTATATTTGAGTATCTATCATCATCTTGGTAGTGCTCTTTTAAAAATAAAGGTATCATTCCTGTATGCCAATCATTTAAATTCATTATATCAGGATAGAAATCTATCCTTTTTAAAGATTCTAAAACTGCATTACTGAAAAATGTAAATCTCTCTACATCATCATCATATCCATATAAATATGCATATTCACCTTCTCTTTTAAAGTAAAACTCATTATCTATAAAATAAAACTTAACTCCATCTAATTCTAATTCTAATAATCCACAATATTGATTTCTCCATGCTACATTTACATTAAACACTGCAACTTTTTTCATTTTATCTTTTAAATATTTAGGAATATTAACATATTTAGGCATTATAACCCTTACATCTACTCCTTCTTTTTTTAATGCCTTTGGAAGTGCATATGATACATCTCCTAAACCACCTGTTTTAGCAAACGGCCAACATTCAGCTGTAACAAAAAGAACCTTCAAAATTTATCCCCCTTTATATACTAACGTTTTTTTCTACTACCAAAGGAAATTTTATATCCCCCTTTAATTCTTTTTTACTTGATATGTTTACATTTTTATCAAGAATTACATTATCTAATTTTGCATTTTCTTCTATTGTGCTATTTTGCATAATTATAGAATTTCTAATAACCGAGCCTTCTTTTATATGAACCTTTCTAAATATAATACTATCTTTCACATCCCCTTCAATGATACATCCTGTAGCTATAAATGAGTTATTTACATTTGATGTTTCTGTGTATAAAGTTGGTTGAGTATTTTTTTCTTTAGTATAAATTTTTCTATCAGAATAGAATAATTCATTTGCTATATCTATATTAAGTAAATCCTTATTGGTTTGAAAATAAGTTCTAATAGAATTTATACATCTTAAGTACCCCTTATACTCATATCCTCCTACATTTAATATATCTACACTTTCATTTATACAATCTTCTAAATTTGCATATCCACCTTTTGAAACTGCCCCATATATCATCTCTATAAATAATTTAGTTTTCATTATATACATTTCCATAGATATATTTCCTGTAGATTGCCTTCCAATATTAGTTCCCATACTTAAAACTTTTTTATTCCCATCAACATTTAAAATTGTTGTTCCTAAAAATTCTTCATCTATATTCGATTCATTTTTAAATACTATAGTTATATCATTACCTGATGATTTATGATAGTTAAGAGCTTTTTTATAGTCGATATTACAAATCATATAACTTGGAGAAATTAAAACATATTCTTGCTTACTTTTCTCAATATAGTCTATATTTGAAAATATATTTTTTAAATCACCTTTTTTTAAAGTATGATGCATCTGCTTTGTTGTATTTTCAGGACTAAATACAAATAATCCATCATTTTTTAAAGATAAGTCCCAATGACTTCCATTTCCTAAATGATCTGTCAGTGATCTAT
Source organism: Paraclostridium sordellii (assembly GCF_000953675.1). Taxonomy (NCBI): domain Bacteria; kingdom Bacillati; phylum Bacillota; class Clostridia; order Peptostreptococcales; family Peptostreptococcaceae; genus Paraclostridium; species Paraclostridium sordellii. The sequence continues at coordinate 3,150,636 of NZ_LN679998.1, forward strand.
ATTTTTGGTCTGAAAATATACCTATATTTTTCATTCCTGCATTTACCATGTTAGATAATGTAAAATCTATTATTCTATACCTTCCACCAATAGGTATTGATGCCACTATCCTTGAATCACTTAACTCTCTTAAATTATCACCTTTTTTATTTAAATTGATTATCCCCATACATTCTTTATTCATAAAATATAATCCCCCTATACTAATTCCATAGCTATTACCTCAAATTCAGACACTACACTTATACTCCCATCATCTTTGTGGATATAGCAATTGTCTTCTATTATAGCCCCTTCTCCTATCATAGCTTTTTCTATAACTACGTTTTTACCTATTTTGGCATTTGACATTATAACCGAATCTTTTATTATACTTCCTTCTCCAACAGTTACACCATGAGATAAAACTGTATTTTCAACGCTTCCAAAAACCCTGCATCCATCTACTAAAATTGAATTTTTTATATTTGCATCTTCTCCTATATATTGTGGTGGCATAGCCATTGTATCTGTATATATTTTCCAATTAGGATCATTTAAATTAAATCCATTTTCTGTATTTATTAAATCCATATTAGCTTGCCATAAACTCTCTATTGTTCCTACATCTCTCCAATATCCATCAAACTGATAAGAAATCATTTTCAAATTATCTTCTAACATCTTTGGAATTAAATTTTTACCAAAGTCTAAATACATCTTCTCAGATTCAAAATATTTTTTTATCTTTTTCCAATTAAAAATATATATCCCCATAGATGCTAAGTTGCTTTTTGGATTCTTAGGTTTTTCTTCAAATTCATATATAAAACTGTTTTTATTAGTATTCATTATTCCAAATCTACTTGCTTCATTCCAATCAACTTCCATTACAGCAATTGTTACGTCTGCATCTTTAGCTTTATGAAACTCTAGCATATCGCTGTAATCCATTTTATATATATGATCTCCTGATAATATAAGTATATATTCAGGATCATAACTATCTATATAGTTCATATTTTGGTAAATAGCATCTGCAGTTCCCTTATACCAGTTACCTTCTTTTTCATTCATATATGGTTGTAATATTGATAATCCTCCATTTCTTCTATTTAAATCCCAATTGCTTCCTATACCTATATGAGAATTTAATAATAAAGGTCTATACTGAGTCAAAACCCCAACGGTATCTATTCCTGAATTGGAACAATTGCTTAAAACAAAATCTATTATTCTATATTTTCCTCCAAACGAAACTGCTGGTTTTGCTATATTTTTTGTAAATACTCCCAATCTAGAACCTTGTCCCCCTGCTAAGATCATTGCTATCATTTCTTTTTTCATCATTTATTACTACTCCCCCATAATTTTTAAATAAAATTTTAATCATTTAAACTTAAATTTATACCCTTTATGAAAGTTGCTCCTAATGGTGGAACTTTTATATTTATAGAGTATTGCTTATTATGCCAATTTATATCTTCTGATTCTAAAACTTGCTCTTGCATAGTCTGACCAGATCCATAATACTTTTCATTATCGCTATTAAATACCTCTGTATACAATCCCCTATACGGAACTCCTATACGGTATTCGCTATACACTACAGGTGTAAAGTTTAAAACTGCTATTATGAAATCTTCCTTTTTCTTTCCTTTTCTCATTATTACTATTACACTTTGATTTATATTGTGTGGATCTATAAAGTCAAACCCTGAATGATGATTATCTATCTCATACATAGATTTTTCATCTTTATAAAGATGATTTAAATCTTTTACATAATTTTTCATTTTTAAATTTTGTTCATTAGCTAATAAAGTCCACTCTAATCCATACTCAAATCTCCATTCTAAATCTTGAGCAAACTCACTGCCCATAAATAAAAGTTTCTTACCTGGATGAATCATCATATACGCATACAACAATCTTAAATTAGCAAATTTCTGCCATTCATCTCCTGGCATTTTATTTAGTAAAGATTTTTTGCCATGAACTACTTCATCATGTGATAATGGTATTATGAAATTTTCAGAAAATGCATACATAAATGAAAAAGTTATAAGTTCGTGATGGTATTTACGATAAATTGGATCCATTTCCATATATTTTAAAGTATCATTCATCCATCCCATATTCCATTTATTATCAAATGCTAATCCCCCTTTATAAGCCGGACCTGTAACCATTTGCCATGAGGTAGATTCTTCAGCTATTATAATAGGATTTTTAACTTCTTTATGTAAAATTTCATTAAACATCCTTAAAAATTCTATTGCTTCTATGTTTTCTCTTCCTCCGTATTTATTAGGTTTCCAATGCCCTATGTCATAATCTAAGTAAAGCATGCTCGATACAGCATCCATCCTAATACCATCAACATGGAATCTCTCCATCCAAAAAATTGCATTTGATATTAAAAAACTTTGTATCTCCGGTTTTCCTAAGTCAAAATGCGCAGTACCCCAACCTAAGTTCTCAGCCTTTGTTTCATCTTCATATTCAAATTGATTTGTTCCATCAAACTTATATAATCCATGATCATCTTTACAAAAATGACTATATGCAAAATCAAATATAACACCTATTTTTTTTTGATGACATTTATCAATAAATCTCATTAGTTGCTCCGGATTTCCATATCTACTAGTAGCACTATAATATCCTACAGTTTGATATCCCCATGACATATCTAGGGGATGTTCTGTAACCGGAAGTAATTCTATATGTGTATATCCCATATCTTCAACATAATCTATTAACTCATCTAATTCTTCATACGTAAAAAATTCTCCATCCCACTTTCTTTTCCACGAACCTAAGTGAACTTCATATATATTCATAGGTCTATCAATATATGAATACTTTTCTTTTTTCTCTATCCAAATATCATCATTCCATTTATAGTTTTTTAAATTATATACAATAGATGCTGTATTTGGTCTTTTTTCTGATAAAAATGCATATGGGTCTGATTTTAATTTACCTTTTCCACTTTTACTTTCTATATAAAATTTATAGCTTTCTCCATATTCCATATTAGGTATAAATATATTCCATATTCCACTACCTTCAATCTCATTCATAATATTTAAGCTCTCATCCCAATTGTTAAATTCCCCTACTAAGCTAACTTTTTTAGCATTAGGAGCCCAAACTAAAAAAGTAATCCCTGTTATACCTTCCTTTTCCACTTTATGCGCTCCCATGAAACTATAACTTCTAAAACTTTTCCCCTCTTTAAATAAATTTATATTGTAGCTATTTATAACATCTTCATATTTTCTCAATATAAAATCCCCCATAATAATCTATATCTTTAGTACTATCTTATCGAACTTTTTAAACATATATTTTTAATTATATATTAATTTATACTTTAATATTTGAAGTATTCATCTAAAAATTTAGACTTAAATTTAGTTATTTTTTTAAACTAAGATACATTCTCTCAATAAACTACAAAGTTCAAATTTTTTTGTCGATAAAATATAATCCAAACATAAAAAAAGTTAGAAGATTTAAATCTTCTAACTCATTTTTATTGTCCAATTTTTAAATTTGGAACCGCATTTAAACTCATATCATCTCTTCTTCCATTGATAAAACTATAATATCCTGCACATCCAATCATAGCTGCATTGTCTGTACATAAAATAGGAGATGGATACTTAACTTTTATATTTTGTTTTTCACCCATAACTGTTAGCTTCTCTCTAAGAGCTGAGTTTGATGCAACTCCTCCAGCTAAGGCAATAGTATCATATCCTTTTTCTTTTGCTGCCTTTATAGCTTTTTTAGATAAAACTTCTACTACAGCCTCTTGGAAAGATGCTGCTACATCTTCTACTATTATCTCTTCCTTTTTCATTTTTTTAGCATTTAAATAATTTAAAACGGCTGACTTTAAACCACTAAAACTAAAGTCATATCCTTCATCCATACATGCTCTTGGAAAATCTATAGCTTTTTTATTACCACTTTTAGCTAATCTATCAATTATTGGGCCACCTGGATATCCTAAGCCCATAGCTCTTGCTATTTTATCAAAAGCTTCTCCAGATGCATCATCCTTAGTCTTTCCTAAAATTTCATATTTACCATAATCTTTGACCTCTACTAAGTGAGTATGTCCTCCTGAAACTATTAATGTTATAAATGGGGGTTTTAAATTTTTATCTTGTATATAGTTAGCACTTACATGACCTTCTATATGATTTACACCTACTAATGGTATATCTAAAGTATATGCTAATGCTTTAGCATAAGATAACCCCACTAAAACAGCCCCTACTAATCCAGGTCCATAAGTTACTGCTATATGGTCAATATCATCAAATGTTACTTTTGCTTCATCAAGAGCTTGTTGAACAACCATAGGTATATTTTCTATATGTTTTCTAGATGCAACCTCTGGTACAACTCCACCAAATTTTTTATGTAATTCAATTTGAGTTGATATTATATTACTTAAAACTTCTCTTCCATTTTTAAGAACCGCACATGCTGTTTCATCACAGCTAGATTCTATAGCTAATGTTATTATATCCTTCATTACTACACCTCTTTTAATTGGCTCCACATTATCATCGCATCTTCTTTATTGTCACTGTAATATTCTTTTCTTATTCCAGCTAATTTAAATCCATATTTTTTATATAAGTTTTGAGCTATTAAGTTAGAAACTCTTACCTCCAAAGTCATAGCAAATATATGATTTTCTTTACACTTTTCAACAAGATGCTTTATAAGTTTATCGCCTATCTTTTGTCCTCTATAATCACTATGTACTGCTACATTTGTTATATGTCCTTCACCAGCTATGAACCATATCCCTACATAGCCAACAATCTTTTTATCTATTTGTGCCACTAAATATCTAGCAACATCATTTTTCATTTCTTTTTCAAATTCAGGCTTAGACCAATAATGTTCAAAGCAATTTTTCTCTACTTGAAAAACTCCTTCTACATCATCTATAGTCATATCCCTTATTATTAAATTGCTATTTATCATTTTCTAACCTCTTCATTTTTTCTTCATATTGAACTTCTGCTTGAGATTTTCTTATATACATTGGATTCACAGTATAGCAATTATATACATCCTTATCATTATTGTATTTTATAGCTCCTATCGCACATAGGCTACTTGCTTTACTAACATTGTTAGATACTGATGCTACATGAATATTTTTAATTGGCTCAAGCTTTTCTTTATATAAAATTGTAGCTTCTCCAACTAAAATAAAATCTTCATTTTTATTAGACAATTCTTCTATTAACGCTTCTATTTCAATAACTTTTATATCTTCTATTGTTTTAAATTCTCCATTTTCAAATTTATACTTACCTGTATAAACTTGATTTCTTTGAGCATCTAAAATAGGACATATTATTTTATCACATAAATTCATATTAAATGCTAAAGATTCTAGAGAATTGACAGCTATTATTGGCAAGTTTCTAACTTGAGCTATTGCTTTTGCTGTAGCCATAGAAATTCTAAGTCCAGTAAATGACCCTGGCCCTATACATATTGCTATTGAATCTATATCCTTTATATTTAAATCACTTTCTTTTATCATAGATTCAATCATTACCATAAGTTTTTGAGAATGTGTTTTTTTAGTATTTACTGTATATTCACAAATTAATTTTTCATCTTCTATAATACATACACTAGTTGAATGTGTAGAAGTATCTATTCCTAATATTTTCATTACTTAGTCAACTCCTTAACTATTTCTTCATACTTTTCTCCTTTTGGAGTTAATATCATTTCTCTTCCTGTTTCTTTATAATTCATCTCTATATATAGGTATTCATTTGGAAGTATGTCCTCTATTAAGTTTGCCCATTCTATTATGCAAACTCCGTCTCCATCTATATATTCATCAAATCCTATATCATACATTTCGTCACTACTTCCGATTCTATATACATCAAAATGATATAAAGGAATTCTTCCTTCATATTCATTTACTATTGTGAACGTAGGACTTGTTATATAATCATCTACTTCTAAAGCTTTCGCTAAACTTTGAGTCATAGTCGTTTTACCTGCGCCTAAGTCTCCAATTAAGCAAATTACACTTTTAGGTGTTACCAGCTGTCCTAATTTATAACCTATATCTTTAGTTTGTTCTTCATTTTCCAAGTATATTTTAACCATCTATATCATCTCCATAAATAAGACTTGTTTATTTTAATTTTTAATATAACAGATATTATTATATTATAACCTCTTACTATTATAAAGGCTTAGATTTACAAAGTTTTTATTACATATCATATATTTTAACTTTTTATGGTAATATTATTTATTGTGAAGGGGTGATTTTGATTTGAATTATAAAATTCTTACAGATGAAGATTATAATGATATAGTTGATATTTCTAAAAATATTTGGGATGGAAATGATTACTTACCAAAAGTATTTTATAAATGGGTAAACGAAAAAGATGGATGTTTTCTAGGAGTAGTTAAGGATGGCAAAGTTGTAGCAGTTGGAAAGTATACAATACTTCCAGATAAGCAAGGTTGGCTTGAGGGTCTTAGAGTTCATATAGATTATAGAGGTCAACAATTAGGCCATGCTATTTCAGATATGTTATTTAACTTAGCTAGAGAAGATTTAAGAAATGGCAAAATAACTAATATCGCAATGTGTACACATATAGATACAAAAGCTAGCATAAAAATGATGGAGGCTAAAAATTTCCACTTAAATCAAAGCTGTCTTGTAGCTTTTAAAAATTATAATTCTATAAAAAATAAAAATTTAAATTTGGATAGATTTAAAGTAGAAAAATGGAAAATTTCATATAAAGATTTTAAATCTCTTGATTATTTTAAGACTTGTAACAATAAGTTAACTTATGGATTTACATTTTTAAATTTATGTAAATCAACTTTTGACGAACTTGTACAAAGTAATTCTTTGGTAATAGTAAATGGTCATAGGTGTATTATAAAAATGAAAGGTTATCCTTCTATAATATGTATTGATAATACTTTTGAAGGTATTAATGATGCTACTTTATATTCTTTATTAAAATATAAAGCTAATGAAGCTGAAATTTATATAACGAATCCTTATGATGAACTTATAAACAAACTTAAAGAAAATGAATATGAATCTATATCAAACTTTAAAAATGACTGTGTTTATTATACTTATGATGAAATATCTAAGTAAAAAAGCATGCTACAATATAGCATGCTTTTTTCTATTTTTTCAATAAAACTTCCATTTTTTTATATAAAGGTAAAGTTATTAAAGATATCAGCACAGCTTTAAATAAATTAAATGGTGCTATCATCCAAATAACAAATGTTTTTAAATCAGTTACATTTGGATTTATAATATTTCCCATGTTTATTATCGCTTCCATAGGCATTATCTTACCATAGAATGGTAGTAACATATAGTAATTTGTTAAACATCCAACTAATATCATAGCTATTGTTCCTAATACAAATCCCATTATTAATCCCTTTAAATTTCTTTTTTGTCTATAAATTAAAGAAACTATAATTACATAAGACCCACCTATTAATAAATTTGCAAACTCTCCAATCCATGCAGTAGTAGAAGCCGTCATAGCTTGAAATAAATTTTTTATAAGTACTATTGCAAATCCTGCAACTGGTCCAAGAGATAATCCTCCAAATATAGCTGGAAGATCTGATATATCTATTTTTAAAAAATCTGGGAAAATCCCTGGTATAGGAACAGCTATAAACATAAGTATATAAGATATTGCAGATAATATAGCTACCTTAGTCATTGTATTTGTTGAAAAAACCTTACCTTTTTTTATTGTCTGTTGCATTTAAAACCCTCCTAATTTATTTTTATATTAGGAAAAATAAAAGCTCGAAGAATCTCTTCGAGCTTAGTTTTTGAGTATATCAAAAATAAATACATTTTATTTTTTATCTTATACATATTTACTAATCCTCTCTCATCCAGACTTTACTGTCGGCCTTGGAATTTCACCAAGTCATGCTACTAAAAAGTAGCTCGCGGGCTATACCGCCGGTAGGGAATTTCACCCTGCCCCGAAGATCTTACGTGCTATTTAATTTTCCTTACAATTATATATTATTAATTATATAGTAATATGTCAACCATTTAATTTCTTAAATCTTTTTTATATACAATTTTCCCATCTATTATGGTATATATAACATTACTTTGTATTTCTAATGGATTATTGTCCCATATAACTATATCTGCATCTTTACCTATTTCTATAGATCCAACTCTATTATCAATTCCTAATGTTTTTGCAGGATTTATAGTTATAGCTTCTATAGCTTTATCTAATTTCATACCATGTTTAACTGCTATACCTGCACATATAGGTAAGTATGGTAGAGGAATAACTGGATGATCAGTAGTTAAAGATATTTCCATTCCAGCATTAGATAAAATTCCAGCCGTATCAAAAGTTAAGTTTCTAAGTTCAATTTTAGAACGTTCTGAAAGTGATGGTCCTACTACAAGAGGATATCCTTCTTCTACTAAATCATCTACAATTAAATGTCCTTCTGTACAATGATCTAGAGTTAACTTAAGGTCAAACTCTTTTGCTATTCTTATTGCTGTAAACATATCGTCAGCTCTATGAGCATGTACTTTAAATGGAATTTCCCTCCTAAGTACAGGTAGTAAGCTCTCCATTTTTATATCATAATCTGGCTTTTCATTTTCATCATCTTCCTCATGCATTAAAATAGCATCTAAATATTCCTCTGCTTCCTTTAATGTTTCTCTTAACATAGCTGCTATTGCCATTCTTGTTTGAGGTGCTTTTTCTTCCTGTCCATAACAACTTTTAGGGTTCTCTCCAAAAGCAATTTTCGAAGCTACAGGATTTTTTATAACCATTTTATCTATTCTTCTTCCAACAGTTTTTATAGCAATACACTGCCCACCCATAACATTAGCACTACCTGGAGTACTACAAACAGATGTTATTCCTCCATTTCTAGCTTCTTCAAAACTTCTCTCCATAGGATTTATTCCATCTATAGGATTTAAGTGAGGAGTTATAGGATCTGTTTCCTCATTTCCATCAGCACCTTCAAATCCCATACCATCTTCCCATAAGCCTAAATGAGTATGTGCATCTATAAACCCTGGAAAAATTAATTTTCCAGTGGCATCTATTGTTTTTGCATCTAGTGGTGCCACTAAATCTGCTCCTATTTCTACTATTTTCCCTTTTTCTATAAGTATATCTCCTTGTATAACTCCATTAGTAACTGTATTTATAGTTCCATTTTTTATAAAAAGCATTTACTCCTCCTAATTTACTTAATATCTTTCATCGTTAAAGAAACTTTTTGTGTTTTTAAATCTATACCTATAACTTTTACATCAATTACATCTCCTACTGTAACTATAGTCATAGGGTCTTTAACATATTTATTACTCATTTGAGACTTGTGAACTAATCCATCATTTTTTATTCCTATATCTACAAAAGCACCAAAATCAACTACATTTCTTACAGTACCTTTTAATATCATATCTTCTTTTATATCTTCAATTTTTAATACATCCGTTCTAAGTACAGGCTTTATACCTTCTTCTCTAGGATCTCTTCCTGGTTTTTTTATTTCTGATATAATATCTTTTAATGTAACTATACCTACCTCTAATTCTTTACTTAAACTATCAATTCCTATAGAACTTACTTTGTCATCTATATCATTAATATTTTTATTTTTTATATCTTCTAATGAACATCCTAGTTTTTCTAGAAGTTTTTTACATACATCATAAGTCTCAGGATGTACAGATGTATTATCTAGAGGATTTTTAGAGTTTACTATTCTTAAGAACCCTGCACATTGAGTAAAAGCTTGAGGTCCTAATCTTTTAACTTTTTTTATTTGAGCTCTTGAAGTAAAATCTCCGTTCTCTTCTCTATATTCAATAATATTTTTTGCTATTGTTTTATTTATACCTGCTACATGTTCAAGCAATGAGTAAGATGCTGTATTTAAATCTACTCCTACAGAGTTTACAGCATCCTCAACCACACCACTTAATACTTCCTCTAATCTTTTTTTGTTAAGGTCATGTTGATATTGCCCTACTCCGATACTCTTAGGATCAATTTTTACCAATTCAGCCAACGGATCTTGTAATCTTCTAGCAATTGATATTGCCCCTCTTATAGAAACATTTATATCAGGATGTTCTTCATTTGCAAGTTCTGATGCAGAGTAAACAGAAGCTCCAGCTTCACTAACGATTGTATATTGAACATCTCTATTTATTTCTTTTATCATTTCAGAAACAAATTGTTCAGATTCTCTTGATGCAGTTCCATTTCCTATAGATATTATATCTATGTCATATTTTTCTATAAGATCTTTTAAAGTCTTCTTAGCTTTATCAACATCATTTTGAGGTTTTGTTGGATAAACAGTTGTATAGTCTAAAAGTTTTCCATTTTTATCAACTACAGCAATTTTACATCCAGTTCTATATGCTGGGTCAAATCCCATAACCACCTTATCTCTTACAGGTGGTTGAAGTAATAAACTCTTAACATTTTGTCCAAATACACTAATAGCTCTTTCATGAGCCATTTCTGTTAAATGATTTCTTATTTCTCTTTCTATTGAAGGGAATATAAGTCTTTTATATGCATCTTCTATAGATAATTTAATTTCTTCTTCATTATTTTTATTATTCTTATTTATATAAGTATTAAATATGTAATTAACTACCTTATCGTTGTTTATCTCTAACTTTACTTTTAAAAACTCTTCCTTTTCTCCTCTATTTATAGCAAGAACTCTATGAGGTGCCATGTGTTTTACACCCTCACTATAATCGTAGTACATATCATAAACAGATTTTTCATCTTTAGTACTTTTACTGTTTATAACACCTTCTTTTAATGCTAATTCTCTTATATATTTTCTTAACTTAGCATCTTCTGATACTATTTCAGCTATTATGTCTTTTGCACCCTTTAGAGCATCTTCTTCTGAGTTTACTTCTTTTTCTTCATCTATGTATTTTGGTATCTCAATTTTTAAATTTATATTTTCATTTAAAATAGCCATTGCTAAAGGTTCTAATCCTTTTTCTTTTGCAATAGTAGCTCTAGTCCTTTTCTTTTGTTTGAAAGGGGCATATATATCCTCTACTTCTTGAAGCGTTTTGGCTTGTTCTATACTTTTTTCTATCTCTTTATTCAATTTTCCTTGTTCTTGTATTATTCTTTGAACATCATCTTTTCTACTCTGTAAGTTTCTTAAGTAAGTTAATTTTTCATGAAAAGCTCTAAGAGTTACATCACTCATTTCACCTGTCATTTCTTTTCTATATCTAGCTATAAATGGAATAGTATTTCCTTCATCTATAAGTTTTATAGTATTTTCTATTTGCGAATCTCTTAAGTTGAATTCTGATTTTAAAATTTGATTTATATCCAATTTAATTCCTCCTAAAAGAAGGCTTAAGAATTAACTTCTTAAGCCTTATATTTTATGAATTATTTACTTTAGTCATTTTTAAGTATTCATTTATAAATAAATCTATATTTCCATCCATAACACTATCTACATTTCCCATTTCTGCATTAGTTCTATGGTCTTTTACTAGTTTGTATGGCTGAAATACATATGATCTTATTTGGCTTCCCCAAGTTATTTGAGAATATTTACCTTGTAAGTCTTCAATAGTTTCTTTTTGTTCTAATTCTTTTAGTTCAATTAGTTTTGCCATTAACATTCTCATAGCAGTATCTTTGTTACTATGTTGAGATCTTTGGTTTTGGCATTGAACAACTACTCCAGTTGGAATATGAGTTATTCTTACAGCTGAATCAGTAGTATTTATATGTTGACCACCTGCTCCAGATGCTCTATATGTATCTATTTTTAAATCTGAAGGGTTTATATCTACGGTAATACTTTCATCTAATTCTGGTATAACATCAACTGATGCAAAAGATGTATGTCTTTTCCCAGATGGGTCAAATGGAGATATCCTTACAATACGATGTACCCCTTTTTCACTTTTTAAATATCCATATGCATTAAGTCCTTCTATTTGTATAGTAGCACTTTTTATACCAGCTTCTGTATCTGATAACAAATCTAAAGTTTTTACCTTAAATCCCTTAGAGTGAGCCCATCTATCGTACATTCTAAGCAACATCTCTGCCCAATCTTGAGCATCTAGTCCGCCAGTTCCTGCATTTATAGATAGTATAGCATTATTTTTATCATATTCACCACTAAGTAATGTTTTTATCTTTACCTTATCTATTTCCTCTTCAAGTGAGTTTATTGTTTTTTCAACCTCTTTTTCAAGAGATATATCATCTTCTTCCTGAGCTAATTCAAAAAGAACTTCTATATCTTCAAAAGATGATTGTAGATTATTATATTCATCTACAACATCTTTTAAATTTTTATTTTCTTGAAGTACCTGTTGAGCTTTTTCATTATCATTCCAGAATTCTTGCTCACTCATTATTTTTTCATTTCTAATTATCTTCTCTTCTAATCCTTCTATGTCAAAGAGAAGCCCTCAATTCTTCTATATTTTTAGACATTTCTTCTATTTTATGTCTATACTCCTGTACATTAAGCATGTTAATCCTCCAAATTATTTTCCGCAACATTTTTTATATTTTTTGCCACTTCCACAAGGACATTCATCATTTCTTCCTATTTCTTCTTCTTTCTTTACAGGTTTATTTCCTTGTCCTTCTTCTACATTCGAAGATATTTTATCTACATCTACTACTTGCTTTCTTTGTATAGGTTCCTCTATTGTAAAGTTATATAAATATCTTACGGTATCTTCTTGTATAGCTTTTGTCATGTTGTCAAACATATCAAAACCTTCTAACTTATATGCAACAACTGGATCTTGTTGACCTATAGCTCTAAGTCCTATACCTTGACGTAATTGATCCATAGCATCTATATGATCTATCCAATGAGAGTCAACAGCTTGAAGAAGTATTACCCTCTCTATTTCTCTCATTCTTTCAGATGTAACAGACTCTTCTTTTAACTCATAAATCTTTTTAGCTATTTCATATACTGCAGTTATAAGATCTTCTTTTTTCATACTTTCAAGTTCTTCTACTTCTAAGCTACCTTTAGGCATAAATGTATGATATAAGTATTCCTTATATGCATGTAAATCAAATCCTTGATCTGTAACATATACATCATATGCACTTTCTATTATTGATGAAATCATTGTTTGAATTTGTTCTTGTAGGTTTTCTCCCTCTAATACACGACCTCTTTGCTCGTATATTATCTCTCTTTGTTTATTCATAACATCATCATATTGAAGTACATGTTTTCTTATACCAAAGTTTCTACCCTCAACTTTTTTCTGAGCATTTTCTATTGATTTAGTTAACATTTTAGCTTCTATAGGTGTGTCTTCATCTAATCCTATTTTTTCAACCATTCCAGAAATTCTATCACTTCCGAATAATCTCATAAGTTCATCTTCTAAACTTATATAGAATCTTGAACTACCTGGGTCACCTTGACGACCAGCACGTCCACGTAACTGGTTATCGATTCTTCTTGACTCATGTCTTTCTGTTCCTATGATAGATAAGCCTCCAGCTTCTCTAACTTGATTTTGCTCTTCTTCTGTTTGCGCCTTATATTTTTCAAGCGTCTTATCATAATCAGCTTTTGCTTTAACTATTTCATCTGTTAATTCAATTTCTAAACTTTCTATGTCTGCATCAACAGTATTTATTATATCTTCTGAATACCCCATTTTTTTCATTTCTTTTTTAGTTAAGAATACTGGGTTACCACCTAAAACTATATCGGTACCACGACCAGCCATATTAGTGGCTATAGTAACAGCACCTAATCTACCAGCTTGTGCTACTATCTCAGCCTCTTTATGGTGATTCTTTGCATTTAATACTTCATGTTTTACACCTTTTCTTTTTAAAAGCATAGATAAAACTTCAGATTTTTCAATAGATACTGTACCAACAAGAACTGGTTGCTTGTTTTTGTGTCTCTCTATAATGTCTTCTACAACTGCATTAAATTTACCTAACTCACTTTTATAAACTGAATCAGATAAATCTTCTCTTAATATTGGTTTGTTCGTTGGTATTTGAACAACATCCATTTTATATATAGCTTTAAACTCTTCCTCTTCTGTTTTTGCTGTACCTGTCATCCCTGATAACTTGTTGTACATTCTAAAGTAGTTTTGGAATGTTATAGTTGCTAAAGTTTTAGATTCTCTTTGTATTCTTAGGCCTTCTTTTGCTTCTATTGCTTGGTGTAATCCTTCTGAATATCTTCTACCAAACATAAGTCTACCTGTAAATTCATCAACTATAACTATTTCTCCATCTCTAACAACATAATCTACATCTAACTTCATTATTTTATGAGCTTTTAAAGCTTGGTTTATATGGTGGAATAGCTCTATATGCGCTATATCTGTTATATTGTCTACACCAAAATAAATTTCTGCTTTTTGTATACCACTTTCAGTTAAAGATACAGACTTTTGTTTTTCATCTATCTCAAAGTTATCATCTTTTAAAGTATGTATAAATGTATTTGCATCTGAATATAAGTGAGTTGACTTATCTCCAGGTCCAGATATTATAAGTGGTGTTCTAGCTTCATCGACTAAAATAGAGTCAACCTCATCGACGATTGCATAATTTAATTCTCTTTGAACTTTCTGCTCTTTATGTATAACCATATTATCTTTTAGATAATCAAATCCATATTCATTATTTGTTCCATAAGTTATATCGCAGTCATATTGAGCTTTTCTTTCTTGAGGATTTTGTCCATGTACTATTACTCCTACTGACATTCCTAAAAATTCATATATTTTTCCCATTTGCTCTTTATCACGTTTTGCTAAGTAGTCATTTACTGTAACTACATGTACCCCTTTACCAGTTAAGGCATTTAAATAAACTGGAGCTGTCGCAACTAAAGTTTTACCTTCACCTGTTTTCATCTCAGCTATTCTTCCTTGATGTAGCACTATACCACCGATAAGCTGAACTCTATATTGTCTCATTCCAAGAACTCTTTTTGAAGCTTCTCTTGCAACTGCAAATGCCTCAGTTAATATGTCATCTACTGTCTCTCCATTATTAAGCCTATCTTTAAACACATTAGTCATATTTTTTAATTCACGGTCTGACATTTCTTGAAATTTAGGTTCTAAAGCATCTATCTCATCAACTACTTTGTTGAATTTCTTCATTTCTCTTTTATCAGCTATATTAAATATATTATCTAAGAAACCCATCTATTTATCTCTCCTCGTCCATTATATGTATAATATACATTCTACCATAAAATCTTTGTATTTTTATATTTTTATATTTAAAAAGCTACCGATGTTTATTTTTATCGATAGCTTTTAATAATCAAATTTAATTCTAATCTTGTTCTATCATTCCATAACCGCCATTTTTTCTTTTATATACTATTGATATTTTATCATCTTGTGGGTTTGTAAACATAAAGAAATCATGTCCTAATAAATCCATTTGTAATATTGCTTCTTCTGGACTCATTGGCTTCATACTAAATTTTTTATGTCTGTCTATCTTAATATCTATAGAATTTTCACTTTCATCAGTTAAATCTTCTATTTGATTAAATCTTATACTCTCGTTAGACTTATGTCTATCTTGTACTCTTTTCTTATATTTTCTTAATTGAATATTAAGTTTATCGTATACTACATCTATTGCAGCATATAAATTTTCTTCTGTATCTTCTGCTCTTATTATTGGTCCACTTATTGGTATAATAGTTACTTCTACTTTTTGCCTTGCTTTTTTTGCACTCACAGTAACTTTTACTTCTGTCTCTGGGTGAAGGTAGCAATCCAATCTTTTTAATTTTGTTTCAACTGAATCTTTTATTGCATCCGTTAATTCCATTTGTTTTCCAGATATTGTTATTCTCATAAGAACATCTCCCTTCAGAATATACAAGTTCAAAAACTACTTATATATTATAATTTCTATACTTAATTTAGATTTCCTTTATTTTTATTGTTAGCTTCTTGTAATTATAATATTCAAGTTAATATGATTTATTTTTGTCGATTTTATATATATATTCTTCAGTTTGTGGATTTATTTTATAGGTTTACCTGTGGATAATGTGTATAAAGTTGTTAATAAGTCATGAATTCCTTGATTTTACACATTTTTTTATAAATTTATATCCACAGAACTAATGTTTATTTGTGATTAATTTGTTTATTAATGTCATATTTTCAAATATTTTTATGAAAATTTGTTTTTTTGTAAAAAAAAAGCACCTAAATAGGTACTTTAGTAATATCCTAGCTGACCTGGTCTTTGCCCCCACACTCGCCTGCTGGAGATTTCGCTTGGGTTCGCCGCACTACTGACTCTCTCGACTTTAATATCGGCAGGTCTTACTTCTAAGCTGCACCATGATCATCAATTCCATTTTTAGAATTAACTTACGTGGGTCCTTTTGCCTGCAACTGGCATGAACTTTCAACCACAGACCTAACATACTACTAATCTATTTTAATATCTTAAATAAAATATGTCAATAACAATTTATTCTAGTTAAAAATGTGCATACGTAGACCTTATCTACTCCATTAATCTTTAATAATTTAGATATTTCATTCACAGTAGATCCTGTTGTAAATATATCATCTATCAATAAAACCTTTTTATTTTTACAAATCCTAATTCTATCATCTGTACTAAAAGCATTTTTTAATTCTTTCGTTCTCTCTTCGTTCTTAAGTTTGAATAACCTTTCAGTTCTCTTAGATCTATTTATTATATCTAAAACTTCTATATTAGTAATTTTACTTAACTCATTAGATATTAGTCTAGCTTGATTAAATCCTCTTTTTCTTTCTCTACTTTTATGCAGTGGAACATAAAGTATATAATCATAATTTATATGTTCTGTATATATTTTTTCATTTATTATATTTGCTATATATCTTGACATAAAAGTCTTATTATTATATTTAAATCCAAAAACTATTTTTTTGCTTAATTCATCATACTCTATACAACCAATGGCTTTATCAAAATAGTACGCCTTATTTAAACAACTTGGACATCCATATAATAATTGTTCTTGAGTAAATTCTTCAATTGTTTGATTTATCATACTCTTACCGCACTTTATGCATCCATCACTTATAAAGTTAAGATTTATAAAACATTCTTTACATAAAGAGTATGCATTGTTTTTGCCAATGGCTTTATTACAGATAATGCATTTTATATTTTCAGGATATAGAACTTCTAAAAACATATTAATCAAAGGTTTAATTTTTTACCAACACCCCTTCTTCCTTTAATCTATTTAGCTTTTTACTTAAATTAGAATGCCTATCATTAGTTTTATTATTTCTTATCATATATTCTAGATATTTTACATCCCCTACCAGTACAACAAGTTTTTTCGCTCTTGTTACAGCTGTATATAATAAGTTACGATTTAGTAACATTGGTGGAGCCCACGTTACAGGTATAACTATAGCTGGAAATTCACTTCCTTGGCTCTTATGTATAGTTGTACAAAAACTATGGTCCAGTTCATCTAATTCTGAATACTCATATGATACTATCTTTGTTTGATCAAACAATACATAAATAATTTTATTTTCCTTATCTATATGATAAATATAGCCTATATCTCCATTGTATATACCTTCTCCACTTTCACTTTTATCTTCTGTTTCCCACTTTTTAGTATAGTTATTTTTTATTTGCATTACTTTATCTCCAACTCTAAATATTCTTTTTTGTAATGTCTCTTCAACCTTATACTTTTCTTCTTTATTCAAATACTTTTGTAATTCAATATTTAAATTAGCTACACCTAAATCTCCCTTTCTCATAGGAGCTAGCACCTGTATATCTTTTAATTTATCTAAATTATAGAATTTAGGTAGTCTAGTACTCACTAATCCAACTATTTCTTTTAAAATTTCTTCATTAGTATCTTTTTTTATAAAAAAGAAATCCTTACCTTTAACATTTAAGTGAAGTGGTAAGCCTTGATTAATCCTATGTGCATTTACTACTATCATACTCTCTTGAGCTTGCCTAAAAATTTCGTTTAATCTAACAACATTTATAACTTCTGAATCTATTATATCTTTTAAAACATTTCCTGCACCTACAGATGGAAGCTGATCACTATCGCCAACTAATATGACTCTAGTTCCAGGTTTTATAGCTTTTAATAAACTATACATAAGGACTATATCCACCATTGATACCTCATCCACTATAACTACGTCAGCTTTTATTGGATCTTCTTCATCTTTTAGAAATACCAACTCTTCTGAGTCTGTAGCATATCCCATTTCCAAAAGTCTATGAATAGTTTTTGCTTCTTTATTAGATGTCTCACTCATTCTCTTAGCCGCCCTTCCCGTTGGGGCTGCAAGTAAAACTTCTTGTTCGTTGTTCTCAAATACTTTAATTATGGTATTTATTGTTGTTGTTTTCCCAGTACCAGGCCCTCCAGTTATAACTACTAAACCACTTTTTATAGCTTCTTTAACTGCCAAAGCTTGATTATTTGCTAATTTTATTCCTGTTTCTTCTTCTACTTTCTCTATTTCTTTTTCTACATCTATATTTAAATCTTTAAAATCTGATTGTGCTAATTTTATGATTTGCTTACAAACTCCATTTTCTGATAAGTAATATGGTATTAGATATATATGATCTTCATGTCCCAAACCTTTTTCTATATGTATTTTTTGATCGTAAGCTAACCCTAAAATGCAGTCTAATATATATTCTTTTTCTACTCCTAAAAGTTTACTTGACTCTTGTACTAAAATATCCTTTGGAAGATAAGTATGTCCGCTAGCCAATGACTGATTAAGAGAATATAATATTCCTTGCATTATTCTATCTTTTGAAAGCTTATCTATTCCTAAATTTTCTGCAATTTTATCTGCAACTTTAAATCCAATTCCTCTTACGTCTTCTGCTAATTTATATGGATTTTTACTTATAACATCTACAGCTTTATTTTTATATTTTTTATAAATTTTTAAACATAAGTTAGGAGTTATACCATAAGGAGATAACTGCATTATTATATTTCTCAACTCTCTATTATCTTCATAACTTTTAGCAATCTGATTTATTTTTTTACTTCCGATTCCTTCAACTTCAGATAGTCTATGAGGAGAATTTTGAATTATATCTAGTGTGTCAACTCCAAATTTATCAATTATTCGTTTAGCCATCTTCTCGCCTATTCCCTTTATCATTCCAGAAGATAGATAAACATATATACCTTCTATAGAAGATGGAGTTACTGGCATAAAACTACTAACTTCAAATTGAGTCCCATATGTCTTATGATTTACCCACTTACCTTCTACTTCTATGCTCTCTCCAACTGTTAAAGTAGGCATACATCCAACAATTACAACATCATTATTTTCATTTGATAAATGAGCTATAACATATCCATTGTCTTCATTTTTAAATACAATATCGCTTATCATTCCTTCTATTTTTTCCATAAATAATCTCCTAAAAAATACTAACCTTATCGTTTACATAATTTATTACTATTATACAAGTTATTTCAAATAAAAAAAATAGAAGACTGTAAAATGACAGTCTTCTTATGTTCTTAATTATTTATATCTTTATTTAACTAGTGCTTCGCTTCTTAATATTTCAGCCTTATCAGTTCTTTCCCATGGTAAATCTAAATCTGTTCTACCAAAGTGTCCATATGCTGCAACATTTTTGTACATTGGCTTTCTTAAATCTAAATCTCTTATTATAGCTCCTGGTCTTAAGTCAAAATGTTTGTTTACTAACTCAACAAGTTTTTCTTCACTAACTTTTCCTGTTCCAAAAGTATCTATAAATACAGATAGTGGTCTAGCAACACCTATAGCATAAGCAAGTTCTATTTCACACTTCTCTGCAAGTCCTGCAGCTACTATATTTTTAGCAACATATCTTGCTGCGTATGCAGCTGATCTATCAACTTTTGTAGGATCTTTTCCTGAGAAAGCTCCTCCACCATGTCTAGAGTATCCACCGTAAGTATCTATTATTATTTTTCTTCCTGTAAGACCTGTATCTCCTTGAGGTCCGCCTATAACAAATCTTCCTGTTGGATTTATGAATATCTTAGTTTCTTCATCTAATAGTTCACTTGGTATAACTTCTTTTATAACTTTTTCTATTAAATCTCTTCTTATAGTTTCATTACTTACTGTCTCACAGTGTTGAGTTGATATTAAAACTGTATGAACTCTAACAGCCTTATTTCCATCATACTCAATAGTTACCTGAGTTTTTCCATCTGGTCTTAAATATTCTAATTCCCCACTTTTTCTTACTTCAGTTAATCTTCTTGATAATTTATGAGCAAGAGATATAGGAAGAGGCATTAACTCTTCAGTTTCATTACAAGCAAAACCAAACATTATACCTTGGTCTCCTGCACCTACTTTTTCTATTTCGTCTTCTGTTATTTCTCCGCTTCTATTTTCTAAAGCTTCATCAACACCCATAGCTATATCGCCTGATTGTTCATCTATAGCAGTTATAACTGAGCAAGTGTCTCCATCAAATCCAAATTTAGCTCTAGTATATCCTATTTCTTTTATTGTTTCTCTAACTAATTTAGGTATATCTACATAAGTATTAGTACTTATTTCTCCTGCAACTAATACTAATCCTGTTGTAACTGTAGTCTCACAAGCAACTCTTGCTAATGGGTCATTTTTTAATAAAGCATCTAGTATTGCATCTGAAATTTGATCACATATTTTATCTGGATGCCCTTCTGTTACTGATTCTGATGTAAATAAATGTTTTGCCATTTAATTATCCTCCTAAAGTTTAACTTCTCTTAAAATTCTCCCATTACCTTAATTATTTATTGCCTAGTCTTTTTTGATATTAAAAAAACCTCTTCTAAAAGAAGAGGTTAATTATATTCATCAATAATTAACTAACCTCATCTCTCAAGATATATTATCTTGTAGGAATTAGCACCTTTTCCGTACGGAATGGTTGCTGGGTTTCACAGGGCCTGTCCCTCCACCTCTCTTAATAAGGTAATTAAGAAATTTATTAATTTTTTATTTTACAAGGTAATTATACTATTGTTAATTTTTTTTATCAATACCTTTCTTTAAATTTTCATTGTTATTTTTTCTTTAAATTTTCATATATTTATCTTAAGGGGGGATGTTCCTATGTATTTAGCTAAAGTAAACTATAAAAAAGACAATGTTGTTCAAGTTCTTAGTGACACATTAAAAAATATAATTGATGAGAATACGGTTATAGTTTGTATAGGAACAGACAGAGCTATAGGCGATTCTTTAGGCCCTTTAGTTGGAACTATGTTAAAAAACAGTAATTATAAATACCCTGTTTATGGTACCTTAGATAAACCTATCCACGCTTTAAATATATATGAATCTTTACAATCTATAAAGAAAAAACATCCAGATGGAAATTTTCTGGCTATAGATGCATGTTTAGGATCAAAAAGTAATATAGGAAACTTACAAATAAGAAAAGGACCTATTCTTCCTGGAAAAGGTGTAGGTAAAAAACTCCCTGAAATCGGCAATCATTCTATAGTAGGAATAGTTGATAAAGTTGATGAAAATAATAAATTCTCCTTTAACAACATACGCCTAAGCTTCATTTTAGATATGTCTGAAATAATAGCTCTTTCAATTATACTTTCAACATGACCTCATTTTCCTTTTGTATAAAAATAAAAAGCTGTCTTTAAAGACAGCTTTTTATTTTTGTACTAATGCAAACATTAATTCTCCACTACAAACTAAGTCATCACCCACATAGGCACTTGCATTTGCTTTCCCTATATTTCTTCTTAATGATAACATTTCAACTTCCATTCTTAATGTGTCTCCAGGTCTAACCTCTTTTTTAAATCTTACCTTATCTATTCCTGCAAATACACCTAATTTGCCTTTATTCTCATCCATAGACATCATAGCAACAGCTCCAACCTGTGCCATAGCTTCTATTATTAAAACTCCTGGCATTATAGGGTAGTCAGGAAAATGCCCTTGAAAAAATGGCTCATTAACAGATACATTCTTTATTCCAACAGCTCTTTTTCCTTCTTCTAATTCTAAAACTCTATCTACAAGTAAAAATGGATATCTATGAGGTATTAACTCTTTTATTTGATCAATATTTAACATATTAATTTTCTCCTTCATCTATACGTTTTTTCGCTGGTAAAGTACCACCTGATTCTAATATACTTAAAGCACTTAAAGATTCTCCTGTTCCTTTTGCAACACATGATAAAGGATCGTCTGCTATTTTAACTTTTATACCTGTTCTCTCTTCTATTTTTTTATCTAGACCATATAATAATGCCCCTCCACCAGTCATTATTATTCCACTTTCACTTATATCCGCCGCTAATTCTGGAGGAGTTTTTTCAAGTACTGAGTGAACAGCAGCAACTATTTGATTTACACCTTCTTTTAAAGCATCTAGCATCTCTTTAGACTCTACATTTATCTTCTGAGGCAATCCAGTTAATAAATTTCTACCTTTTACATCCATACTTACTTCTTCTTCTCTAGGATATGCTGTTCCTATATTCATTTTTATTTGTTCTGCAGTTCTATCTCCAATAAGTAGGTTATATTTTTTTCTCATATAGTTAACTATATATTCATCAAACTTATCTCCACCCATTTTTATAGATTCACTAACTACATCTCCACCTAAAGATATAACGGCTATATCTGCAGTTCCTCCGCCTATATCAACAACCATATTACCATCTGGTTTAGATATATCGATTCCAGCTCCAATAGCGGCCGCTATTGGCTCTTCTATTATATATACATCTCTAGCTCCAGCTTGTCTCGTTGCTTCTTCTACAGCTCTTTTTTCTACTTCTGTAACTCCAGTTGGAACACATACCATTATTTTTGGCATAAAAAATCTAGCAAAGCCTTTTTTATCTATAACTTTGTTTACATAATATGTTAACATTTTTTCAGTTATTTCATAATCAGATATTACTCCATCTTTTAACGGTCTTATTGCAACAATATTTCCAGGGGTTCTTCCTATCATTCTTCTAGCTTCTTCGCCAACAGCTAGTACCGTATTTGTATTTTTATCTATAGCAACAACAGAGGGCTCTTCTAGGACTACTCCTTTTCCATTAACATATACAAGGATATTTGCAGTTCCTAAATCTATTCCGATTTCAGCTCCTTTAGCCATCATATTCAACTCCTTTTAATTTATCTAAACTTTTCGTTATTTTAAATACTCTACATACAAAAATATACAAAAATCTGTTTTTAGTCAAGAAAAAATGTAGGCACATTAACCTACATTTTTGTCACATTTAATTTCATATTTTTGTTTTGTTGCCATTCCACCCCTAATATGTCTCTCGGATTTATTCTTTTCTAAAACCATTTTAACCTCTTTTGCAAGAGATGGGTTAATTTCCTCTAATCGTTCAGTTACATCTTTGTGTATAGTACTCTTACTAACACCAAATGTTTTAGCAGTTTGTCTGACTGTTGTTTTCTTTTCTAATATATACTTTGCTACAACTATAGCTCTTTCCTCTATGTGCGATCTCAAGACTTCCCCCCCTTAAATCCTAGCCTTAGTAATATATATGTAATTAAATAAAAAATATAACAAGCTTAATCAAATTTGATTAAGCTTGTTATATTTTTTATTTAATTAAAGTCATTGGATCTATAGATTTTCCATTTTTACTAGCTGTTAAATGAACATGTGGTCCATCTAAACTCTCAACACTACTTGTATCTCCTACCTTACCTAAAACATCTCCATCCTTTACTTCCTGATTCTTTTCTACAGAAGTTTTACTATCTAAATTAGAATATACAACAGTTACTTTATCTTTTGATTCTACCTTTACAGAAACTCCATGCTTATCATCTTTAAAAATATCTACTACTTTACCATTTGTTATAGATTTTACTTTGCTACCTTTTTTAGCTTTTACATCTAATCCTTTATGTATTTCCCAAACATCTAATGTTGATGAATAAGTTGGTTCTTTTTCAGAATATTCTCTC
The DNA here is from genome assembly GCF_000953675.1 of Paraclostridium sordellii. NCBI lineage: Bacteria > Bacillati > Bacillota > Clostridia > Peptostreptococcales > Peptostreptococcaceae > Paraclostridium > Paraclostridium sordellii. The sequence goes on from NZ_LN679998.1 coordinate 3,174,781, forward strand.
GTAACTTTCTCACCTAAATAATTTAATTTAGTTTCTTTTTCTTTAATAACTTCTTTTTCTTTTGCTTTTTCTAAATTTTCCTTAGAATTTGTAGTTGTTGGAACCGCATCCTTATCTTTTTCTATTAGATGTATTTCTTCATCTTCATTACCTTTTGCAGTTTTATTTTCATTATCTACAAATCCATTCTTAGTCGCTAGATCATCTACACTATTTTTAGTAAATAAAACTCCTCCTATAGCAACTAAACATACGCATACAAATAATGCTAAGTAAAAACCATCCTTTTCTAATAGCTTTTTCTTTTTCATGGTACACCTCCAAATATATTAATACATTTGTATTTTGTACCTTATATGTTATTTTTATACAATTTTTACAATTTTATATTAGTATTTAATTAATATTTTTATTAAATTTCCAATAAAAAAGTCCTAAGATAATATCTCATCAATATTATCTTAGGACTTTTTTATATTTCTACATTAGTATATATCCTTTATTTTAGTACTTGAATAATAATGGTTTAATATATCATAATATTGATATCCATCTTTAGCCATTCCTTCAGCACCCCATTGGCTCATACCAACCCCATGACCATATCCCTTTACAATTATATCTACATAATCCTTATTATACTTTATATCAAAATTAGCTGAATTTAAATCAAATAAACTTCTAATATCACGACCTGATAATTCTTTATTAGAAATTTTTATTTTTTCAACTGATCCACCCTCACTTCGACTTTTTATACTTATCTGACTTGATAAATTTTTACTTGATATATTAATACCCGGATAACTCTTTTGAATAGCCCTTACAAAGTCTTCATTGTTTATTTTGATATTAGATGCATATTTAGGTGCATTTTTATCGTAGGGACTATCTACGGCCCTCAAATAAGGATATTTTGTACTAAAAACTTCTTCACTATTTTCTGTACTCCCTGAAGATGTTGAAAAATACAAAGGAAGAATAGGCTTATCATTATATACAATAATATGTCCTTTGGTTTCTTTGACAGCTTGTTCTATTTTTTTATAATACTTATCCATCCACTTTTTGCCGTTTTTCTTTAAAAGTTCATCTTTACTTTTATATTCTTGACAATGCTTATAATCAGTACATACATCTGCACTTTTATGTTTTTTCGAATCTTTATTATATATTGTAAATGTTCTTGCTGCTACAGCTTGTGCCTTTAAAGCTTCTAAATCGAATTCTGCCGACATTTCTCCGGAAATAACGCCACATAAATATTCCTCTAAATCCTTTATTTCAACTTGTCCCGTTTTATGATTATAAACTTTTATTTGAGGAGTTTCTTTGTTTACCGTTTCATAATTTATAACTTTTTTATCTTTTTTAGATCTAAAATTGAAATCATTAGATGAATTTATATGCATTTGACTACTTGAATCATAAGCAAATATAGATATACAAATTGGTACTGCTATGGCAGTTATTATAACTCCCGCGAAAACTATTAAAGGGTTCTTCATAAAATTTCCTCCTTAGATAAATACTTCTAATCAATAAATTTTATGAACAACCCGTCATATTTATTACTATTTATTAGTCTTCAATTATTTCTATATTTCCGCCTAATGCTTGTATCTTTTTGTCTATATCAACATATCCTCTTTGTATATGATATATATCTCCTATTTCTGTTTCTCCTTCTGCTATAAGTCCACATAATATTAAAGCTGCTCCAGCTCTTAAGTCTGTAGCCTTTACTGAAGATCCATATAATTTATCTACTCCAGTAACTATAGCACTTCTTCCTTCTATTTTTATGTTTGCTCCCATTCTATTGAATTCAGCTACGTGCATAAATCTATTTTCAAATACAGTTTCTATAACTACACCTGTTCCGTTAGCAACAGTAGCCATAGCCATAAATTGAGCTTGAACATCAGTAGGGAAACCTGGATGTGGTAAAGTTTTTATATCTATTGGTTTTAAAACATCTGGACCCTTTACTCTAACTGAATTTTCCATATCTATTATTTCACAACCAGCTTCTTTTAATTTAGCTACAACTGGTTTTAAATGTTCCATCATTACATTTTCTATCGTTATGTCACCCTTCGTCATAGCTGCTGCAACCATATATGTTGCTGCTTCTATTCTATCTGGTATAACGTTGTGTTCTGCACCCTTTAAAGATTTAACACCTTTTATTCTTATTGTATTAGTTCCTGCACCTTTTACATTTGCTCCCATCTCGTTTAAGAAGTTAGCTAAATCAACTATTTCTGGCTCTTCAGCAGCATTTTCAATTATAGTTGTTCCTTCTGATAATGAGGCAGCCATCATTATATTTTCTGTAGCCCCAACAGACGGGAAGTCTAAATATAACTTACTTCCTACTAGTTTATCTGCATTTGCTTCTACAAATCCATGATCTATTATTACATTTGCCCCTAATGCCTTAAATCCTTTTAGATGTAAATCAATTGGTCTAGTACCTATTGCACATCCTCCTGGCATAGATATTTTAGTATGATTAAATCTTGCAAGTAATGGTCCCATTACTAAAAATGATGCTCTCATTTTTCTTACAAGCTCATATGGAGCCTCACAAGTTTTTATCTCACTTGCATCTACCGTAAGCACACAATCTTTATATTCAACTTTAGCCCCTAAATGTCTTAATAAGTCAGATATTACATGAACATCCTTTAAGTTAGGTACACCTCTTAAAACAGATTTACCTTCTGCCAATAAAGTTGCTGCTATTATAGGTAATACTGCATTTTTTGCCCCATCTATTTTAACACTTCCTACAAGTGGATTACTCTTCTTTACTAAAATTTTTGCCATTTCACTTTTCTCCTCACACTAATATTAATAATCTAATTTGATAATAGGTGTAGCTATGTAGATCATTGTTTTTTCTTCATTTTCGCTATACCTTATTCCTATATTTAAATTTACCTTATTTCCCAAATATTCTATGTAATCAGTTTTTATATCTTTACTAAAAGCTGTAATAGATATAAAATTTTCTTCTTCAACCCTATCTATTTCTTTAGCATTCATATTATATAATATTTTTTGTAAAATATCATCATATTTATTTACTTGTAACTTTTTTTCATATTCACCAGCTAAGCATGTGTATATGTCAACCCTATCACTATGAATATTTAGCGAGTTTTCTACAACTCTATAAATATCCACTATATCTTTATATACTTTATTCTCTAATATGTCAACTATAATATATGACTCATTTTTACTTTTATTTGCAACAATTATAGAAATATTTTTATCTTTTTCTTCAATTTGTGCATATACCTGACTTTGAGCCTTATTTTTATTTTCTATCCATTTGATATTTGACTCTTCTAATCCTAAACTAGAAATAATATCCAGGCATATATTTTTCATTTCACCCTTACTTAAATGTCTATCTATATATGAATTTGCTTTGATATTATAAAATTTAAATTCACTATTTATACTTTCAAATGTATTTATAACTTGTTTATATCCATTATTTCCCTCATTAGCCTTAACTTCTTCATAACAAACAAATATACCAATTAAAAATATAGATACTAAACTTATAATCATTAAATTTTTTTTCATTGTATATACCCCCTAAATTTTCCATTAATATATCTAAAATTATTAACAAAAAATAGGAAATTATACTTTATTAAATAGCGTTAGCTATTCGTTAAAAATAAGCCTATGTAAGTACATAGGCTTAAAATTATCTATTATTCAACTGTAACTGATTTAGCTAAGTTTCTTGGTTTATCTACATCACAACCTCTTTCAACTGCAACATAGTATGATAATAATTGAAGTGGTAAAACTGTTAATATACTTGATAATACATCATCAACATTTGGTATATATATTACTTCATCAGCAGCTTTTTCAACTTCTTTATTTTTCTCTTGAGCTACAGCTATAACATATGCACCTCTAGCTTTAACCTCTTCCATATTAGAAACCATCTTCTCAAATAAATCACCTTGAGATGCTATAGCTATAACAGGTGTTCCTTTTTCTATTAATGCTATCGTACCATGCTTTAACTCTCCTGCTGCAAAAGCCTCTGCGTGTATATAAGATATTTCTTTTATCTTTAATGCACCTTCCATAGCTATGTTATAGTCTAAACCTCTACCTAAGTAGAAAGCACTATGCTTTTCTTTTAAAGTCTTAGCAACTTCTTTTATATGATCTTCTTGCTTTAAAGCTTCTTCTACTTTAGAAGGCATTTCTTTTAATTTTTCTATCATTTCATTATAGTATTCTCTTGTTATAGTGCCTTTCTTTATAGCAAAATCTAAAGCTATCATATAGAAAGATACTAATTGAGTTGTATAAGCCTTTGTAGATGCAACAGATATTTCTGGACCTGCCCAAGTATAGAATACATCATCAGACTCTCTAGCTATTGAAGATCCAACAACGTTAGTTACTGATAGTATTCTTGCTCCTCTTTCCTTTGCATATCTTAAAGATGCTAAAGTATCTGCAGTTTCTCCTGATTGACTTACTAATATTAATAATGTCTTATCATCTATAAATGGATCTCTATATCTAAATTCTGATGCTATATCAGTTATTACTGGTATCTTAGCAAACTTTTCTATCGCAAATTTACCTATAAGACCCGCATGATAAGCTGTACCACATGCTACTATATAAACTCTATTTATATTGTCTAAATCTTCTTTAGTCATTTTTATATCATCTAAATGGATTTCTCCATTTTCATTTAATCTTCTTACTAATGTTTCTTTAACTCCACTAGGTTGCTCATAAACTTCTTTTAACATGAAGTGTTCATATCCACCTTTTGATGCTGCTTCAACATCCCAAGTTATTTCATTTACTTCTTTGTTAACTACTTCTCTATTTTCATTTAAAACAGTAACTTTATCTCCTACTATATGAACAAACTCTCCGTTTTCTAAGAAATATACTTTTCTTGTATATTTTAATATTGCAGGTATATCTGATGCTATGAAGTTTTCACCTTCTCCAAGTCCAACAACTAAAGGACTATCTTTTCTAACAGAAACTAGCTCTTGGTTATTGTCTTTGCATATAACTCCTAATGCATATGCTCCTCTTAATCTTTGAGTAGCTTTATAAACAGCATCTAATAAATTACCTTCATAATATTTATCAACTAAATGTGCAACTACTTCAGTATCTGTTTGTGATAAGAATTTTACACCTTCAGCCTGTAATTCTTCTTTTAATTCAATGTAGTTTTCTATTATACCATTATGAACAACTGCAATTGTTCTATCCATATTAAAGTGAGGATGTGAGTTAACATCTGATGGTTCTCCATGAGTAGCCCATCTTGTATGACCTATTCCTAATCCTCCTTGTATAGGATTCTTCTCTAGGTCTTCAGCTAAAACAGCCAGCCTCCCTTTGAATTTTCTTATTTCTAATTCATTTCCAGTATTCACAGCAACACCTGCAGAGTCATATCCTCTGTACTCAAGCTTAGAAAGTCCTTCTACTAGAACCTCTGTTGCCATTTTATTTCCTAAATATCCAACTATACCACACATATCTTGTGTCCTCCTAAAAATATTATTTATATATATTTTTAAGATTCAGGTCAGTTTACATAAGTTTTATTTTGTACATGTAATTACTTACATGGTTTGTTAAAACTTTCCGATGGTAAACACACCGCAGAGCATCCGCCGACACTTCGATAAACTCTGTCCTCGTCAACTCAGACCAAATCATCAATCTAAGTTCTGGCGCTTGTAAAGCAAATACTGAGAAAACTCTCAGCATTTAACTTTATTAATATAATATTTATTAATTGATAGTTTCTCAGTATTTACTTTTCAAATTATGATAATTTCTCTTGTATTAAATTAGCTAAGTTTGTAGCTAACTCTTTTAATTGACCTTCATCTTTACCCTCTAACATAACTCTTACTAATGGTTCTGTACCAGATGGTCTTATTAAAACCCTTCCTGATCCATCCATTAGTTTTTCTATTCTCTCTATTTCAGATTTAATTTCTGGTATTTCCATATATCTGTTTTTATTCTCATTTTTTATTCTTGCATTTACTAGTACTTGCGGGTATTGTGTCATTACTGATGCAAGATTTGATAAAGTTTTACCTTCTTCTTTAACTATTTGTGCTAAAACTAAAGAACTTAAAACTCCATCTCCTGTAGTGTTATAATCTAGGAATATCATATGTCCTGATTGCTCTCCACCTAAATTATATCCGCTATTTTTCATCTCTTCTAAAACATATCTATCTCCTACCGAAGTAGTTGCTAAGTTTATATCATTTTCTTTAGCTGCTATAACTAATCCTATATTACTCATAACTGTTACAACTAAAGTATTTTTTGCTAATTTATTGTGTTTCTTTAAATAGATGGCACCTAATATCATTATATGGTCACCATCAACTATTTCACCTTTTTCATCTACAGCTATTAATCTATCTGCATCTCCATCATATGCTAAACCTAAGTCTGCATTATTTTTAGTTACAGCTTCTTGTAAATTTTCTGGGTGTGTAGATCCACATTTATCATTTATATTATTTCCATCAGGAGTATTATTTATTGCTACTACTTCTGCTCCTAATTCTTCAAAAACCATAGGTCCAACTTTATAAGATGCTCCGTTTGCACAATCTAAAACTACCTTTAATCCTTTTAAATCTGCATTAACTATAGTTTTTAGATAATCCACATAATCTCTAACTGCATCATGTTTGTGTAACTTTTTACCAACTCCATTTCCAGTTGGGTGAACATCCACTTTATCTATATCATCTATATATTTTTCTATTTCTAATTCTATAGAATCATCTAGTTTATATCCATCTGCATTAAAGAATTTAATTCCATTATATTCAACAGGGTTATGTGATGCTGATATAACCACTCCACAGTCAGCATTATAGTGTCTAGTTAAATAAGCTACCCCTGGTGTTGGTATAACTCCAACAGTTATTATATCGCATCCAACTGACATTAGTCCAGCTATAAGAGCAGATTCTAGCATATCACCTGATACTCTAGTATCTTTTCCAACTACAACTTTAACTTTGTCTTTACCTTTAGTTAGAACATAACCACCTGCTCTACCTAATTTATATGCTAAGTCACAGTTTAACTCAGTATTAGCTATTCCTCTTACTCCGTCAGTTCCAAAATATTTTCTCATTTTAAAAACTCCTTCCAACAATAAAGACCTATAAAAAATACATTTTTTTATATTATGTCCTATTAAAGTCTTTAGTTCATAATTGTTATTGTAATATGTTTAACAAAAAAAGACAATAGTATTTACACTATTGTCTTTTTTATGTCACTAATTACATAAACTTGGAATATTATGTTATGCAAGCGCTTCTTGAGATTTTACAGCTTCAGCACCTTTCATTAATGCTTCCTTATTTAATGGAACAAATTTTTCTTTACTTGGTCCAAAGACTTTTTTAAATGCTTCTAATACTGATTCCACTTCTACACATTTATTTAATTCTAAGTATGCACCTAGCATAATCATATTAGCTACCCTTGGATTTCCTAACTCTAAAGCTAGTTCATTTGCAGGTATATAATAAGACTTTACGTCTGTTCTTTCAACTTTTTTATCTATTAATGAATTATTAACTAGTATTTTCCCACCTGGAACAACATCTTTTTCAAATTTATCAAGTGAAGGTAAATTCATAACTATAGCACAAGTTGCATCATCAGTTATAACTGGTGATCCTACTGGTATATCAGAAATTGTTACTGAACAATTAGCTGTTCCTCCACGCATTTCTGGACCATATGAAGGTAACCATGAAACTTCTTTCTCTTCAAGCATTCCTGCATAAGTAAGTAATTGTCCCATAGACATAACACCTTGACCACCAAATCCTGCACATATTACTCTTTCTGTAGCCATATTACTTCGCCTCCTCAACTTTAACATCTTTAATGTTTCCTACTGGATAATATGGCATCATATTATCTCTTAACCATTGCAGGGAGTCTTGCGCAGTTAATCCCCAGTTTGTAGGACAAGTAGATAATACTTCTACTATACCAAATCCAAGTCCTGCTAATTGAACTTCAAAAGCTTTTTTTATTGCTTTTTTAGCCTTTCTTACATTAGCTGGAGTATCTACAGAAACTCTTTCTACAAACACAGCTCTATCTAGTGTTCCTAACATCTCTGCCATTCTTATAGGGGCCCCTTGTACGTTAATATCTCTTCCACTTTGAGCTGTAGTAGCTTTTTGACCTAATAAAGTTGTTGGAGCCATTTGTCCTCCAGTCATTCCATATATAGCATTATTTACGAATATAGTTGTAAATTTCTCCCCTCTAGCAGCTGCATGAACTATTTCAGCTGTACCTATAGACGCTAAGTCTCCATCTCCTTGATAAGTAAATACTACTTTATCAGGATGAACTCTTTTTATACCCGTAGCAACAGCAGGAGCTCTACCATGAGATGCTTCTTGCATATCACAATTGAAATAATCATACGCTAAAACTGAACATCCAACAGGAGCAACCCCTATAGTATCTCCTAATACACCTAATTCATCTAATACTTCTGCCACTATTCTATGTATTATTCCGTGTGTACATCCTGGACAGTAGTGAGTATGTTTATTTGTTAATCCTTCTGTTTTCTTAAATACAACTGTCATTATCTAGCACCTCCCATAGCTACTTCTTGAGATTCTTCAACTATTTGTCTAGCTTTATCAGCTATTTCTGCTGGTGACGGTATCATACCACCTGTTCTTCCATAGAAATGTACTGGTATTTTTCCTTCTACAGCTAATCTTACATCCTCTACCATTTGTCCCATACTCATTTCTACTGTCAATAAGTTTTTAGCTTGTGGTATATGATTAAATGCATCAAATGGGAATGGCCATAAAGTTTTAGGTCTTATAAGTCCTGCCTTTATTCCTTCTTCTCTTAATGATTCTATTGTATTTTTAACTATTCTTGAAGTAGTTCCGTATGCAACAAAAACTATTTCAGCATCTTCTGTTTTATACATTTCACAATCTGTTTCATTCTTTTCTATTTCTTTATATTTGGCTTCTAAATTTATACAGTGATCTTCTAAAGCTTTAGGATCTAAGTATAAAGAATTTATTATATTTGGTTTTCTTTCCATTTTAGTTCCGACACTTGCCCAAGTTTTTGGAGCTAAATTTCTCTTTTTAGGTTGTTTAAATTCTACTGGCTCCATCATTTGACCTATCATACCATCTCCAACTACCATTACTGGAGTTCTATAATAATCAGCAACTTCGAAAGCTTCCATAACCATATCAACTGCTTCTTGTACAGTTGCTGGAGCATAAACTGGAGTTCTATAATCTCCATTACCTCCACCTCTTGTTGACATAAAGTAGTCAGCTTGAGATGGTTGTATTCCTCCAAGACCTGGACCACCTCTCATTATATTAACTATAACGCATGGAAGTTCTGCTCCTGCTATATAAGTTATACCCTCTTGTTTTAATGCAATACCAGGAGAAGATGATGATGTCATAACTCTAGCCCCTGCCCCTGCAGCTCCATAAACCATATTTATAGCAGATACTTCTGACTCTGCTTGAACAAAAACTCCTTCGTTCTTTGGTAACTCTTTAGACATATATTCTGGTAACTCATTTTGTGGTGTTATTGGATAACCAAAGAAATATTTACATCCAGCTTCCATAGCTGCTTTTCCTATTGCTTCGTTACCCTTCATAAGTATCTTAGCCATTTTAATTCCCCCTTAAGATTATATTTAGTCTCTCTCAACTGTTATAACTGCATCTGGACACATTGTTGCACAGTTTGCGCAACCTATACATTTATCTAGCTCTACAACAGTTGCTGGATTATACCCCTTATTGTTAATTGTAGTATTGTCTATTTCTACAATTTTAACTGGACATGCTTGCACACAAAGTCCACATCCTTTGCAAAAGTCTTGGTCAAAAGTTACTTTTCCCTTAGCCATATAATTAGCCTCCCTTGAACTGTATATATTTAAACCTCTATTACATCCAATTTTCTCTCATATATAATTTAATTGGGAATATTTCACCCTCTAGATTATTTGGAAGTTGAGGTCTCAAGCTTTCTAAACACGTAACATACCTTACAGGTATACCCGTTAAGTCAGAAACTTCTTTTACTAACTCATTTCCTTTGATAATGTCATCTATCGTAGTCTCTCTAACTAAGTGAGTATTATTTACAAGACCTGTTACCCTTAATCTAGATGTATTTTCTATAGATTTAATATGATTTATAACCTCTTGCGCAGTTTGAGTTTTTTCTCTATTGGCATTTACTACACAAAACATATCATAATCATCACCTTCTATTAGATGGCTAAATCTTCCTAAAACCCTAGCTCCTACATCATCTCCTCCAACATCAATAACATAATTGTATGACTTATCCGTTATTGGAGCTGTAACCTGTGCAGACACTGCTGGCAAATCTAAGGTAGTTGCTTGTACTGAACTATCTATTGGAAGTATTTGATTATCTTTTAAAAACTCTCTTTTTTCCCTAGTTCTAAAATACACATTAACTACATCTAAATCAGATATTGCTACTTTAGTATCTACAAGATCTCTAAGTCGCGTAACATAGTTCATTGAAAATTCACTTTTTCCACTACCATAGTGACCTATAATGATTCTAATTCTTTTGTCATTTAATATCATTTGATCACCTTTTTATAAAGTATTAGCTAATGCTAATTCTTTACCATATATTTTAGCTTCTTCTTCTTTCATTAAAACTCTAAGTCCACCTTGAGCTAGAGCAATCATCTCATCTTCGCCTGGGTAAACCTTTGCCTGAGCTACAAATTTTATTCTATCTATTATCATGTTAGTAAACATCTTTGAATATGCAATTCCACCTGTTAATAAAACTGCATCCACTTCTCCATTTAAAACAGCTGCACAAGCTCCTATTTCTTTTGCAACTTGATAAGCCATAGCTTCATATACTATTTTAGCTTTCTCATTTCCTTCTTCTATCATAGATTCTACTTCTCTACCATCATTAGTATTTAAGTATGCTACTAATCCACCATTTCCTTTTATTCTTTTCTTTATATCTTCTTGTGTGTATTCTCCACTAAAGCACATTTTAACTAAATCTCCAACTGGAAGACCTCCACTTCTCTCAGGTGAGAATGGACCTTCTCCATCTAAAGCATTAGCTACATCTATGACAGAACCCTTTAAATGAGCTCCAACAGATATTCCTCCACCCATATGAGCAACTATAAAGTTACAATCCTCATATTTTTTATTTAAATCTTTAGCTGCTCGTCTTGCTGTAGCTTTTTGATTTAAAGCATGGAATATACTTTTTCTAGTTATCTCAGGCATGCCTGATATTCTAGCTACATCATTTAATTCATCTACAACAACTGGATCCACTATATATGAAGGTATTCCTACACTATCTCCTATTTCTTTAGCTATTAATCCACCTAGATTTGATGCATGTTCTCCTAAAATTCCCACTTTTAGGTCTTCTATCATTTCATCATCTACACTGTATGTACCACCTGTTATAGGCTTTAAAAGCCCCCCTCTTCCTACTACAGCATCTAATTCTGATGTACTTATTCCGCCTTCTTTTAAAGCATCTTCTATTACTTTCTTTCTGAATTCAAATTGGTCTGATATTTTTTGATATTTGCTTATTTCTTCTGAAGTGTGTCTTAGTGTTTTTTCAAATAATAATTCTTCATTATCAAAAACAGCTATCTTAGTTGATGTTGATCCCGGATTTATTGTTAAGATTTTAAATTTTTTCTCCATATTAAGCCCCCTGTTTATTTTGTTTTAACCTTTTGCAGCCATTAAAACTCCTAATGCTATAGAGTTTAATTTAGTTTCTTCACTATCAGCTCTTGAAGTTAATATTATTGGTGCCTTAGCTCCAACTATTACCCCAGCATTTTTACTTTCTGCGAAAAATACTAATGATTTATACAGTATATTCCCAGCTTCTATATCTGGCGCTAAAAGTATATCTGCTTTCCCTGCAATTGGATTATCCATTCCCTTATGTTTTGCAGCTTCTTCTGATACTGCATTGTCTAAAGCAAAAGGTCCACCTACTATACATCCTTTTATTTCCCCATTTTTACACATATCCTCTAATTCTTTTGCATCTACTGTATCTGGCATTTTAGGATTTACTTTTTCTTTTGCACAGATAGCTGCTACTTTAGGTTCTTCTATATCTAAGGCATGAGCTACTATACATGCATTCTCTATAATTTGTTTTTTAGTTTGAAGATCTGGTGCTAAATTCATAGCAGCATCAGTTATAAAGAAAAGTCTGTCATATCCATTAACATCAAATACTGCTACATGACTTAATACTTTTCCAGTTCTTAACCCTACTTCTTTGTCTAAAACTGCTTTTAAAATTATTGATGTATCTACCAATCCCTTCATAACCATATCTGCTTTGCCTTCAGATACCAAACTTACTGCTTTTAAAGATGCTTGAGTTAGATCTTTTTCATCTATTAAATCATATCCACTCAAATCTATATTTAATTCATTTGCTATAGTATTTGTTTTCTCTATATCTCCAACTAGTATAGCATTAGCTATACCCTCTTTTTTAGCCATATCAACAGCTATCAAAACTTCTTTATCCTGTGAACACGCTACTGATATAGTTTTAGGCCCTCTTTCTTTTGCATATCTAATTACATCATTAAAACTTCTCAATACGTCACCCCATTTTAATATATAAAGTTTTATGAAATTGTTTTCCTTTACATTTTTATCATATATCTAAAATAAAAAAGATGCAACAAAAAATATTTATTTAACTTAGTAATTTTTGTTGCATCTTGTTATATTACTCTACATCTCTATAAATTGAGGTTCTATCTTAACATCTTTAAAATTATATTTACTTTTATATTTTATAATGTATTTACCTTCACCTTGAGATGTATCATCTATATCTATATAAAGTTGTATGTCAGACTTCGTTATATGCGTTAAATCTGCTGAATGCGTGATTATAACCTTTATATTATCTGGTGCTTTAGTAAAATCTATATTTTTTTCTTTATCAGTTTGCTTAGACATAATATCTATATCTGATTTCGGTATAAGAAATTCATTTGTTATATTTTTATCTATATTTATTTTCACTGAAGTTACATTATCATTTATTTTTATTCCTTTAGGTATGTCTAATTTAGCCTCTATATCATTTCCTTTTAAATCTTCAGATTTAATTGCTTGAGTATTTATAGAATTTATTTTATCTAAATCTTCTTTTTTACCTTGTATAGTTACTTCCCCAGGAGTTATCTTATAATCTTTTAAATTAATTGAGTTATCACTATTATCTAGTTTTATATCTATAGGTACTACTTTTTGTTGTAAAAATTTAACATTAGTAACTACAGACTCATCCTCTAACTTAACTCCTTGAACTTCTTCACCGATTTTATCAATCGGAATTAATTTCAATTTTGTAGAAAAATCTTTTTCTTTCTCAGATACATTTAGCACTGCTTTTACAGAAGATACTTTGTTAACAAGAGTTCTTGGTCCTGTAACATTTACAGATTGAATGCTCTTTTGTATGCTATCTATATCTATTTTAGATTCACCTTTTATATCAATATCTATATTTCTTTTTTGTGTTATTACCTTCTCAAGATCCACAGTTATAACGGTTGGCTTTATATCATATTTATTAACACGCTCTGGTAAATTAGCTTGTAAATAAATAGCATTTTTACCTTCCTTAGGATCATCTAATCTTCCATATATATATATATTGTTTTTATTTATCGGTCTAAGACTTGATAAATTTCCTTTTATAGCTATATCTGCTAGTAACTCTTCTTTTGGATATATAGTTAATCCTCTATCCTCTAACATACTTATATTAGTTATAGTTATTGGAATATCACTAAACGTTCTAGTCTCTACTGGATCTTCAACTGTCATTACATATAACCATAAGACTAGTGCACTTAATAAAGAGATTAACTTTATTTTAGTATTATTTTTTAATTTATTTATCATCTAAATATACCACCTTTGAAAAAACCTTTTTCTTGATTTTGGTTGCTAGATTTTAAATTGCTACGTAATATATTTGTTAATCGTTCTTTAGTCATATTTCTATATAATTTACCTGATTTAGCTATAGAAACAGCTCCTGTTTCCTCTGATACTATAAGTGACAAGCAATCTGAGATTTCACTTACACCTATAGCCGCTCTATGTCTTGTTCCTAAATCTTTGCTTAAATCTTTGCTCTCTGTAAGTGGTAAGAAACATGCTGCAGCCTTTATTTTTCCATCTCTTACTACTACAGCACCATCATGTAATGGAGTATTAGGAATGAAAATATTTATTAATAATTGCCTTGATATATCTCCATCAATTATAGTTCCAGTATTTATAACTTCACCTATTTTAGTATCCCTCTCCATTATTATAAGAGCTCCTATTTTTTGTCTTGATAATGAATATAAACATTCTACAATCTCTTCTATATCTTTATTTAACATGTCTTCTGATAAATTGAAATTATTCTTACCTAAAAATGAAAACTTGGTTCTACCTATATATTCAAGCCCTGATCTTAGTTCTGGTTGGAATATTATAAGTACTGCTATTAACCCTACTGTTAAAGTATTTTCTAACATCCAATATAATGTATGTAAATTAAATATCTCACTAACTTTTGTTGCTACTAGTAAAAAAAGCATACCTTTCAAAACTTGTTCTGCTCTAGTATCTTTTATAAAAGTATATATTTTATAAAAGATATATGTGACTATTGCAATATCTACTACATCAGCTATGCTTATATTTCTAGCTAAACTAATAAAACCTTCCCAAAAAGAATTTATATTAAACACAGTTTTTTCCTCCTGTTTATAATACTCAAAGTATTTACAATATGTATTATACTATATTAATCTAGCTATATTCAATTTATATATAAAATACTTTTTTTTATATAAAAAAAGAGTTTCACTTATGTGAAACTCTTTTACAAATTGGTGAGCGCACAGGGATTCGAACCCCGGACACACGCCTTAGAAGGGCGTTGCTCTATCCAGCTGAGCTATGCACCCACGATAGTGGAGCGGGAAACGAGATTCGAACTCGCGACTTCAACCTTGGCAAGGTTGCGCTCTACCACTGAACTATTCCCGCATATAAATTTGGCGACCTGGAAGGGACTCGAACCCTCGACCTCCAGCGTGACAGGCTGGCATTCTAACCAGCTGAACTACCAGGCCGCAATTGGT
>NZ_LN679998.1:3190223-3287028 GCF_000953675.1 Paraclostridium sordellii
AGTTCATTTTAAGTAACTGTGTTGGCGTTACTTTTAATCATTTGTGTTTGCCCTTTTCTTAAGGACAAGTAATACTATACCATCTCAATTTAATAACGTCAACACTTTTTTAAAAATTTTTTTATTTTATTTTGCAATTTTTTCTTCATAACAATATCCATATGCGTCAAATCCAGTTTTTCCAACGGTTACACTTCTACTTTTGACAACTTTTCTTTTTCTATTTTTCTTAATAGTATACTTAAAAACATCTAAATTTATATGTATCATAACCTGTAAAATTAAAACCATTATAGAAATCAAACACATCCAATTTATTAAGTTTTTCATTTAAATTCCTCCAATATATTTATTTATTAATGATTTCTATTTTATATACAAACTTCCTTTGTTCTTTTTTCACCATACAAGTTCTTTTTTTATTTTTTTCTATCAACTTATATCAATATTTATTTATAACTTACATTTTTTAATATCATTATAATAACTTTAGTGTTGAATTAAAAAATAAAAAAACCTTTCTAATTTAAGTTAGAAAGGTTTTTAATCTATAATTATTCTTCTATTTCATCATTAGAAGTTTCTTTTATAGGTTTCATAGTAGGGAATAATATAACATCCCTTATAGATGGTGAGTTAGTTAATAACATCATAACTCTATCTACACCTATTCCTAAGCCACCTGTTGGAGGTAGACCCACTTCTAGAGCATTTACGAAGTCCTCATCCATATCACAAGCTTCGTCATCTCCTAATTCTTTCTTTCTTAATTGATCCATAAATCTTTCTTTTTGATCTATTGGGTCATTAAGTTCTGAGAATGCATTAGCTAATTCCCATTTATTTGCGAAAGCTTCAAATCTATCCGTTCTTCTTGGATCCTCAACATTTCTCTTAGCTAATGGAGATACTTCAACTGGATGATGAGTTATAAATGTAGGTTGGATTAACTTATCTTCACCAAACTCTTCAAATAAAGCATTTATAACTTCTCCTCTTCTCATCCCAGGAGTTATTTCTATTCCTTTTTCCTTAGCTACAGCTAAAGCTTCTTCATCTGTATTTATAGTAGAGAAATCTACTCCAGCATGTTCTTTAACACACTCTTCCATAGTCATTCTTCTCCATGGAGGAGTAAAATCTATTTCAGTTCCTTGATAGTTTATTTTCATACTTCCAGTAGCAGCTTCTGCCATATAAGCTATCATGTTTTCCGCTATTTCCATCATATCTGTATAATCTGCATATGCTTGGTATAATTCTACAGCTGTATACTCTGGGTTATGCTTTATAGACATACCTTCATTTCTGAACATTCTACCCATTTCATAAACTTTATCAAATCCACCTACTATAAGTCTCTTTAAGTATAACTCATTAGCTATTCTTAAATACATAGGTATATCTAAAGTATTATGGTGAGTTATAAATGGTCTAGCATTAGCTCCACCAGCTATAGTATTTAGTATAGGAGTTTCAACCTCTAAGAATCCTCTTTCATCTAAATAAGATCTTAAAGCCTTCATAGCTTTAGTTCTTGTTACGAAAGCATCTTTAACTTCTGGATTAACTATTAAATCCACATATCTTTGTCTATATCTTAAATCTTGATCTTTTAATCCATGGTATTTTTCAGGAAGAACTTGAAGAGATTTTGTTAATAATTTTACATCATTAGCTTTTATAGATATCTCTTCTTTCTTAGTTTTAAATACTTCACCTTCAATACCTATTATGTCACCTATATCATATGTAGAGAAAACAGAGTATTCTTCTTCACCTATTCTATCCAATCTTACATAACATTGAATTCTACCTTCTTGATCTTGTATATCTATAAATCCAGCTTTACCTTGAATTCTTTTGCTCATTATACGTCCAGCTAATTTAACAACTTTCCCTTCAAAAGCTTCAAAGTTATTTTTTATATCTGTAGAGTAATTAGTTCTATCATATCTACTTACGTGGAATGGATTTCTACCCATTTCTTGTAACTTAGCTAATTTTTCTCTTCTTACTTTAAGTACTTCAGTAAGTTCCTCTTTAGCTTGATCATTAGCATTTTGTTGATCATTATTCATTTGTTTACCTCCAGATTATCTTCTTATTTCTAATATCTCGAATTTAGCAACCCCATCAGGAACTTGAACATCTACTACTTCTCCTTTAGCTCTTCCTAAAAGAGCCTTTCCTACAGGTGATTCGTTTGATATTTTTCCTTCATATGGATCAGCTTCAGCAGAACCTACTATAGTATATTCTACTTCTTCTTCAAATTCCATATCATTAACTTTAACTATAGATCCTATAGTAACTATATTTGAATCTATCTTAGACTCATCTATTATAACTGCTTTTCTTAGCATGTTTTCAAGCTTTATTATTCTCTCTTCTACTTGAGCTTGCTCATTTTTAGCTTCATCATATTCAGCGTTTTCTGATATATCTCCAAAAGATATAGCTACCTTTATTCTCTCAGCAACTTCTCTTCTTCTAACTGATTTTAAATGTTCTACCTCGTCTTCTAACTTCTGGTATCCTTCTTGAGTTAATAATATTTCCTTGTTTTCTTCCATAACCCCTACAACTCCTTCTCTTTGTTTTTTATTTAACATTAAATAAAATTTATTTTATATCTTAATCATTTATGCGCTATATTATAAATTACTATCTCCCTTATGTCAAGGAGTGGTCCAGGTAGTAAGATAGCTTGTTTACTACTTCTTCATAGCTTTCTATTTTGTTTATTTCATCTCTTAATCTAGCTGATCCTCTAAGTCCTTTTAAGTACCACGCAATATGTTTTCTCATTTCTCTAACTGCTACATATTCACCATGTTCTTCTACTGCTAATTTTAAATGTTTTAAAGCTGTATTTATTTTTTCTTCACAAGTAGGTCCAGGTAGTATTTCTCCTGTTTTCATATAATGATTTATCCTTTTAAATATCCACGGATTACCTTGTGCCCCTCTACCTATCATTATAGCATCACAGTTAGTCTTGTTTATCATATTTATAGCATCTTCTACTTCAAACACATCACCATTACCAATTACAGGTATTTCTATGTTCTTCTTAATTTCAGCTATTATATCCCAATCAGCTGTTCCTGAATAATATTGTTCTCTTGTTCTTCCATGTATAGCTAATGCACTTATCCCTGAGGCTTCTGCAATTTTTGCAATTTCAACAGCATTCACACTATTATCATCCCAACCTTTTCTTATTTTTAATGTAACAGGCTTTTTAGATTTTTTAACAACAGATTTCAATACTTCTTCTGCAAGTTTAGGATTTTTCATAAGAGCTGATCCATCTCCATTTTTTATAACCTTAGGAGCTGGGCACCCCATATTTATATCCAATATTTCATTTGGATATTCATTTAAGATTTCTGCAGCTCCTCCCATAAACTCAGGATCTGATCCAAAAATTTGAACAGCCACAGGATGTTCCTCTTCCTCTATCTTCAACATTTTCTTAGTATTTTTATCATCATAGCAAAGAGCTTTTGCATTAATCATTTCTGTATATAACATTCCACAATCTTGTTCTTTGCATATTAATCTAAATGGTAAGTCTGTTACTCCTGCCATAGGAGATAAAAATACCTTATTGTCTAACGTAACATTTCCTATCTTCATACATAGTCTCCTCTTTCAAAGTTTTAATTATATCTATACCCATTTTTCTATAATATCTTATCATAAAAAAGGAACTGGATTTAATATCCAATTCCTTGGTACTATTCTTTATTTTTATCATAGATAATTCTTAAACCTTCTAGTGTCAAGAATTTATCTACACAATCTATACTATTAGTTTCAGATGCTATTAACGATGATAGTCCTCCTGTGGCAATTACCTTTATTTCTTCATTGTCAAGTTCTTCTTTCATCATTTTAACAATCTTATCTACTAATCCTACATATCCATATATTATCCCTGATTGCATTGCTGAAACTGTACTTTTACAAATAGTCATTCCAGGTTTTGTAAGTTCTACTCTAGGAAGTTTTGATGCCCTTTGGAATAAAGCTTCACTTGATATTTTTATACCAGGAGCTATAGTTCCTCCTAAATAATCTCCCTTTGCTGATATAGCGCAAAAAGTTGTTGCCGTTCCAAAATCGATTATTATCATAGGAGCTTTATATTTTTCTATTGCAGCTACAGCATTTACTATTCTATCTGCTCCAACTTGTTTAGGATTATCATATTTAATATTTAATCCTGTTTTTATTCCAGGCCCAACTACTAATGGTTGTTTGTTGAAATATTTTATACAAAAATTCTCAAGAGAATGCATAACATTAGGTACAACTGATGATATTATCACATCTTTTATTGATTTTATGTCTACATTATCATATTGAAATAAATTATTTATCAGCATCCCATATTCATCTGATGTCTTTGCTTTATCAGTACTTATTCTCCAATACTTTTTTAGTTCTTTTCCCTCATATATACCTAATACCATGTTGGTATTTCCAACGTCAAATACTAAAAGCATCTATTCTAACCTTCTTTCTATTTTTTGCTTTTTTTCAGTATAATTACAACTCCAGATACAACCAAAGCTCCAACAATAGCTTCAGGTATACCATTAGTAGCAGCAATTCCTAATATTACAGCTCCTGCTGTAGATGTATCTCCACCTATAGCCTCTACATATCTTTGAGCATAAAGTAAATATACCATACCTAATACCCCAAAGGTATTTATAATAGATCCTAAAAACCCTGAACACATTCCTGATATAGAAATATTTTTAGTTGTTTTAAATACTATTTTGTAAATATAATACGTAGAAACACCCATTAATACTCTAGGTAATATTGATACTATAGGATTCATAAACATAAAGTTAGTAGGACTTGGCATAGTTATAGCTCTCATGAAACTAGTTAGTCCAAATATTAAACCTATTATACCGCCCACAATAGGTCCTTCTATTATAGCACCTATTATAACTGGAATATGCATTATAGTAGCATTAACAGGTCCAATAGGTATAAATCCTAACGGTGTCATAGATAACATTATAGATATAGCTGATAGCATCCCTATTACAGCCATTTGTCTAACATTAATTTTTTTCGATACTCCTACTTGTGTTTTCATTATAAAAATACACCTCCGTTCCAGCTCTTAAAAGATGCCGGACTTTTCATTAAATTCTTAGTTGTTATTAATCTATATAATAATCAGTCAGGCTCCTTAATTATAAGGATGCCAGCTGCGACAAAAACAATTTTATCAATAGGAAATAACATTGTCAATAATTCTTATTTCAATTTAATTTCATTGTATGAAGGTATATTCTTAATCGCCTTAGCATTTTTAACCGCATTTATTACACTCTTTTCAACAACTTCTGTGGCTAATGAACCTAATAATGTTATGTCAGCTTCTATTTCTCCTGTTGAAAGTGTAAATATAGTATCTCCATCATGAGGAGTATGTATAGGAAAAATTGTTTTTGCATATCCATTATGGGCCATTTGAGAAATTTTTTTACAATTAGCTTTATCTAATTTTGCATTTGTGGCTACTACTCCAATAGTAGTATTATCTATATTAAATCCCCCTTTATTTACACCTTGTTTCATAAGCTCATATGTATTTAAAAAATCATTCTTCTTATCATTTAAAACTCCAGCTATTACCTCTCCGTTTTCATAAACATCTCCAAATGCATTCACCGCTATTAAGGCCGATACTATTAATCCGTTATCCAATTTTATAGAGTAACTACCAATCCCTCCTTTTGTGCAATAATCACTACCTTTTATCTTTCCAACTGTAGCTCCGCATCCTGCTCCAAAATTTCCTTGATCAAGATACTTGTCACTCGCTTTCTCGCAAGCTGTATATCCCATTTGAAGATTTGGTCTAGATTTAGAATCTCCAACTGCCAAATCAAAAAGTACGGCTCCAGTTACTATAGGTACTTTAGCAACTCCCACATCAAAACCTATGCCTCTTTCTTCTAAAAATTTACTTACTCCACACGTAGCTTCTAATCCAAATGCTGATCCCCCTGCCAAAACTACTGCATGTACTTTTTGGATCATATTTATAGGATCAAGCAAGTCAGTTTCTCTTGTGCCCGGAGCCGCCCCTCTTACATCAACACCACATACAGCTCCTTTTTCACATAAAACAACGGTACATCCTGTTAACCCTTTTTTATCTTCTACTTGTCCCACTTTTATTCCCTTTATATCCAAAATATTATTATACATATCCATGTTCACCTCGTATTGAAACTTCCCCTGATACTATCTCTTTTTTATTACCCTCTTTATCTTGAATAATTAAATTTCCATCTGAATTTATATCTATACATTTTACAATTTCCTTTTCATTGTTTTTTATTATATATATTTCTTTATTTATAATTGCAGAAAATTTTCTACAAATGTCTAAAGTTTTAGATTTATCTCCATTTACAGTGTAATCTATATAGTTTTTCTCGAACTCTTCTAATATATTCCTTATAATATCTACTCTTGATGCCTCATAGCTTTCTTTCTTAATAGATGTTGCTATGTTTTTTATATCCTCAGGAAAATCTAATGTCTTAACATTTATTCCTATTCCCAGTACAATATAGTTTACTCTTTCAATCTCAGCAGATAACTCAGTTAATATTCCACAAACTTTTTTATTGTTTAAAATAATATCATTTGGCCATTTTATAGTTGATTTAATACCTAAGTTATCTAAAGCTTTAACTATAGAAGCTCCAGCGATAAGAGTTATAAAAGGCGCATCCATAGGAGATATATCTGGTTTTAATATTATACTCATCCATATTCCATCATATTTTCTAGAGTGCCATTTCTTCCCTAACCTTCCTCTTCCTCCTATTTGTTCTTCACTTATAATAACAGTTCCATCTACTTTTCCATTGGCTACATTTTTGGCATAATTATTTGTAGAGTCTATACTTTCAAAATGAACTATTTCTCTACCTATAAAATCAGTATTTAACTCATGAACTATATTTTCTTTACTTAAGATATCATTAGGAGATTCCTTCAACCTATATCCCTTTCTATTTACAGATTCAATTTCATAACCTTGTTCTTTTAAAGCATTTATATGTTTCCATACAGCAGTTCTAGATATTCCTAGTCTTTTAGATATCTCTTCTCCAGAAATAAATTCTAACTCACCGTCTAGTAATATATTTATAACTTTTTCTCTCAACTACAACACCTCTATCTATTAATAATTAAAGTAAAGGCTAGGGATCACCCTAGCCTTTTAATTTTTATTTAATCATTTATTTGATCATCATTTTGATCTTTTTCATCAGTTATTTCTTTAGTTAAGTTTAGCTTATTTTCTTTAACCTCAGAATTTAAATCATTGTCTTTTTCAGTTTCTTCTTGAGTAGTAGCTGTTTCTACTTCAGATTCTAAGCTTAATTCTTTATTAAATGCCTTTATAAATTGATCTGCATCTAAAGTTTCATGAACTAATAAAGCTTGAGCTACATACTCTAATCTATCCATATTATCTTGAAGTAATTTCTTAGTTCTTCTATATGCCGCATCTACAATATCTTTTATTTCATTATCTATTTCAAATGCAACTTCTTCAGAATAATTTCTCTTACTTCCTATACTATTTCCTAAGAATACTTCTTCTTCACCATCTCCGAAAGTCATAGGACCAAGCTTAGTACTCATTCCATACTTAGTAACCATTTGTCTAGCAGTAGCTGAAACTCTTTCTAGGTCATTTGAAGCCCCTGTAGATATATCATCTAAAGTTAATTCTTCAGCAACTCTACCACCAAGTAAAACAACTATATTTTCTTTCATTTCATTCTTAGTAGCGTAGAATTTATCTTCTACTGGAAGCTGCATTGTAAATCCTCCAGCTCTACCTCTTGGAACTATTGTTACCTGATGAACTGGGCTTACATGTTCAAGAACATGTGCACAAACAGCATGCCCAGCTTCATGATATGCCGTAAGCTTTCTTTCAGGTTCACTTATAACTCTAGATTTTTTAGCAACACCTGCTATTACCTTAGTTATAGCCTCTTCTATAGTATCCATTTGTATTTTCTTTTCTCTTTTTCTAGCCGTAAGTATAGCCGCTTCATTCATTAAGTTTTCTATATCAGCTGGAGTAAATCCAGGTGTTCTTCTTGCTAATACATCAACTTTAACATCATCTGCTAAAGGCTTATTCTTAGAATGAACTTTGAATATAGCTTCTCTACCTTTAACATCTGGCGCACCTACTACTACCTGTCTATCAAATCTACCTGGTCTTAAAAGTGCAGGGTCTAATATGTCAGGTCTATTAGTTGCTGCCATTATTATTATACCTTGGTTAACCCCGAAACCATCCATCTCAACTAGTAATTGGTTAAGAGTTTGTTCTCTCTCATCATGGCCTCCACCAAGACCTGCTCCTCTTTTTCTACCAACAGCATCTATCTCATCTATAAAAATTATAGCTGGTGCATTTTTCTTAGCATCTTCAAATAAAGATCTTACCCTTGAAGCCCCTACACCAACAAACATTTCAACGAAATCTGAACCACTTATACTAAAGAATGGTACT
Source organism: Paraclostridium sordellii (assembly GCF_000953675.1). Classification (NCBI taxonomy): domain Bacteria; kingdom Bacillati; phylum Bacillota; class Clostridia; order Peptostreptococcales; family Peptostreptococcaceae; genus Paraclostridium; species Paraclostridium sordellii. Next base: position 3,198,820 of record NZ_LN679998.1, read on the forward strand.
CCTGCTTCTCCTGCAACTGCTCTTGATAAATAAGTTTTTCCTGTTCCTGGAGGTCCAACCATTAATATACCTTTAGGTATTCTTGCCCCTAAATCTATATATTTCTTTGGATTTTTTAAGAAGTCAACAACTTCTTGTAAATCTTCTTTTTCTTCATTTAATCCTGCTACATCTTTAAATGTAACTCTTGTCTTTTCATCATCTTTATGAACTTTGGCTTTTGACTTTCCAAAATTCATAACTTTTCCGCCTCCACCTTGAGACTGATTCATAAATACAAACCATAATATTAACACAAAGAATAACATAAATAATGATGGTAATATATCGAAGAACCAAGGTGTTGTTGGTTTTGGTGCTCCCGTTAATTGTAATTTACCTTCATTAGCTTGTTTTAATAATTGATTTGCAAGCTCTTGTGATTGTATTTCTTTTGGTATATATGTTTTAAATTTTTTGTTGCTGCTCTTTATCGTTCCTTCTAGAACTGTGTCTTCTACAATTTTTATACTAGATATATTTTCTTTCATTAATTCTCTATAGACAGTTGAAAACTTCATTTCTTCTACTTTTTCTGTAGGACTACCTGAGAACTGTACTATACCCACTATAATTATAAATATAAGTAGATAAAAACCTGCTCCCTTTAAAATTTTATTCAAAAGAAGCCCTCCTTTCGTAAGTTGTTTTAATTTATAGTTTCTTAAAGGTAATCTTTAAGACTTCTTTTGTATTTGCATCAATTTTATAATTTTCACTAATTTTATAATCTCCAACACAAACCACTTCTTCTTCATCTACTACCACAGGAATTTTACTTCTTTCTTCCCTTGGTATCTTTAAATCTATGAATAAATTCTTTAATTTCTTGCTTCCTCCTGCAAGCTTTATTTTATCCCCAGACTTTTTATTTCTTACAAATATCCCTCCTTTAAATTTATCTACATCAAATCCTTTTGAGGATTTATCGACTTTCATGTTTTTAAATCTTTCTATACTTATTAGTTTAGTCTCAACAAAAACCCCTAATTCCTTTATTTTTATAATACCTTCCTTAGGTAGTTTATAAGAAAACTCAACTTCCTCATATGTTATTTCCTTATTAGTAAATAATATATGGTCATTATTTCTATAAACATATAATCCTCTAGGTAAAACTAATTTTTTATTAACCTTACTGTCATCTTCTAAATCTAAAACATCCTCGATGTGTTTTTGGTCTACAAAATTAGTATCTCCTAAAATATACTTAATAGAATTTCTAATTATTCTAGTTTTTATTGCTTTATGAAAATTAATATATTTATCTAGTGGTATCTCTACTTGTTCTTTATCTTTTAGGTTTGCAATCTCACTAAATTTATTTATACCCTCTTGTTCAAGATATTCACTATCTAATTTTAAATTATTACCCATTCTACATATAGATTCAACTACATTACTATTAAAGTTTTCTTGCATATACGGTATTAGCTCTAATCTTATTTTGTTTCTAGTATATATATTCTCTAAATTAGTGCTGTCTATTCTTGGATTTAGTTTATATTCTTCACAATAATTTTCGATACTACTTCTTTCTATATCAAGAATTGGTCTTATTATAGTATTGTCTCTTTTATATTCTATACCTTTTAAACCTTGAAGTCCTGTTCCTCTCATCATTCTCATAAGAATAGTTTCTGCTTGGTCATTTAAGTTATGGCCTATTGCAATTTTATTAGATTTAGTTTTTTCTTTTATTTCATAAAACATTTTATATCTTAATTTTCTTGCACCTTCCTCAATTGACAAACCATTTTCCTTACAATAAATTGGAACATTAATCGATTTCACGAAAAGCTTAATCCCTAAGCTATCACACAATCTAGATATGTACATTACATCTTTTTGAGCTTCTATTCCTCTAATTTGATGATTTAAGTGAGCTGCATAAATAGATAAATCATACTCACTCTCTAACTGTTTTAGTATGTGTAATAAACATACTGAATCTGGTCCTCCAGATAGACCTAAAACAACTTTATCGCCTTTTTGTAATAAGTTATATTTATTTATAGTACTTCGTACTCTATCTACTATCATAAACTATACCTCTTATACTTAGTTTTTTAACTCAAGTATACTTTCTATAAAAACTTCTCAAATCCTTGTATAAATTATTTTATTTTAAAACCTTGTTAAGTAATATAATACCAAATAAATTAATTAAGGGGTAGTTTTTTTATATACATTTAATTTCCTTATATAAATTTATTATGACCCTAATATATTTAAAATAATATCATACAATAACAATATAAAATATATTTTTTAAAATTTATAAATAAGGAGCATATAATATGAAAAAATTTATATCAACTTTGGTTTTATTGTCTATATTTTTTTCAATCCTCACAATCAATGTTTTTTGTCTAGAATGTTCTAACGCTAATAATAAGATAGCTTATATTACTTTCGATGACGGTCCTAATAAAAATACCTCTAAAATTTTAGATATATTGAAAGAGTATAATATGAAAGCAACCTTTTTCTTATTAGAGGATAGAATAAATGCTTATCCTGAAACAGTAAAAAGAATGCTCTCAGAAGGACACTCTATTGGATTACATGGGCAAAGTCATGAAAAAACTGTTTTTTATGCTAATGATTATTCTGCTTTAAATGAAATGAATAATACTAAGCATACATTAAAACATTTATTTGGATGTAATATAAAATTAATTAGAGTCCCATATGGAAGTAAACCCCATTTAACAAAAGCTCAGTATAATAGTTTGGTGAATAATGGTTATAGAGTTTGGGATTGGAATATAGATAGCACCGATACTCATAAAGGAGCTAATGTAACCTCTATAGTTTCTAATACTTTAAAAGATCTAAATAATTATAGTACTCCAATTATATTGTTTCACGATAAACAGGTTACAGTAGAATCTTTACCTTATATTTTATCTAATCTAAAAGAAAATAACTTTAGCTGTATTCCTATTGATCAAGACCAACTTCCTATGAATTGGTGGAATAAAGCTGTTTATTAAACTTAAAATTTTATCCAATACATAGCTGACTAATATTAAATTTCTATTAGTCAGCTTATTTTTATTTTTCAATTTTTATTTTAATTATATTTACACCTTTAAATAAACCTAAGATTTCCATATCGTAATCAATTTCTATTTCTATATCTTTATCTGTTTCTTTTATGTCTAATTTATTAGTATTTATTTTTATATTGAATATTCCCTGAGGTGTTTTGTAAAGAGTTGTTGTTTCCTTGCCTAATATGAATTTCATATTAGAATTTACTAAGCCAAATCTCTTAATTAAAATCTCTTTTTCTGATATTTTTATAGTAGTAGTTACATGAGCCGAATTTTTTTCAAGTTCTTCTTTATATATAACATATATTCCATCATTTTTTTCATATAATTTTCCATTAGATAAAACTTCTATAATATCTTCGTTACCTAAATTATCATATTGTTTCGTAATCATAGATATATTTACATCTATCATCTTTAACCTCCATAATAATATAAACTTTAGGATTCAATCCTAAAGTTTATATTAATTGTTAATATTTTTGTATTTCTATCTGATTTATATCTTCTATTTCTCTATTTAAGAATTCTTTTCCTATAGTTGCAAATCTTTCTGGTATATCAGATACATAGTATTTATAGTAAGGTTGATTTGAAGATCCATCATTTAATAAATTATTTTTCGTCAATGAATCTTTTAAATCTCTAGCAGTTTCTCTTGCCGGATTTACAAGTTTTATTTTGCCTTCTACAACATTATTAATTGTATCTTTTAATAAAGGGTAATGGGTGCAACCTAGAACTAGAGAATCTATTTGTAAAGATTTCAATTCCTCTAAATATCTTTGTGCCGTCAATCTAGCAACTTCTGTATTTGCCCATCCTTCTTCAACAATAGGTACAAATAACGGACATGCCTTACCAATTACCTTTATTTCGCTATCTAATTTATTTATTTCTTTTTCATAAGCTTTAGAGTTAATAGTTCCTTCCGTACCTATAATTCCAACTAACTTATTTTTAGTAGTATATGCTGCCGTTCTTGCTCCAGCTTCTATAACACCTATTATAGGAATATCGTATTTTTCTTGAGCTAGTGATAGAGTTCTAGCAGTTGCTGTATTACAAGCTATTACTATTGCTTTAACATTTTTAGATATTAAAAAATTTATAGCTTGAAAAGTATATTTTATAACTGTTTCTTTAGATCTTGATCCATAAGGAACCCTAGCTGTATCTCCAAAATAAACTATATTTTCATTTGGTAATATACTAGTTATTTCTTTTAAAACAGTTAATCCTCCCAAACCCGAATCAAAAACTCCTATTGGATTATTATTCATTTAATATACACCTTCTTTACTATCTACCTTCAAGAGCTAATTGTATTAAATTATCTATAAGGTCAGTATATTGTATTCCTGTATTATCCCAAAGCTTAGGATACATACTTATATTAGTAAACCCTGGAAGAGTATTTATTTCATTTATATATATGTTGTTTGTTTCTTTTTCTATAAAGAAATCTACCCTTGAAAGACCTCTTCCATCTATACCTTTAAAAGCCTCAGTTGCCATATTTCTTACTTTTTGCATTGTGTCTTCATCTAACTTAGCAGGTATCTCCAATTTAGAAGCACCATTTACATATTTATCCTCATAATCATAAAAATCTTTAGCTGGTATTATCTCTCCAGCTATAGATGATTTAACATCATCATTTCCTAAAACGGCAACTTCAATTTCTCTAGCATTTATTCCTTGTTCTAAAACAATTCTTCTATCATATTTTAAGGCTTCTTTTATTCCTTCTCTTAATTCTTCCCTATTACTTACTTTAGTTATACCTACACTAGATCCCATATTTGCAGGTTTTACGAATATAGGATAATTTAATTCTTTTTCTATTTTATCAAGTTCTTCATTTTGATTTAATTCAAAATTCCATTTATTCGTATAAGTATAATCAACTTGTGGCAACCCAATTTGTGAAAAAACCTTTTTGCATATAAGTTTATCCATCCCTACACTAGAAGCTAAAACTCCACATCCTACATAAGGTATATTACTTATTTCAAAAACGCCTTGAATCTTTCCATCCTCACCATATGGTCCATGTAATACAGGGAATATTACATTTATGGCTTTAAAACTTCCATCTTTAAATTCTAAACCTACCTTATTATTTCCATTAGGTATTAAATTTATTTTAACATCTCTTTGGGCTAGATTCTCCCAGTTTCCATTAGCTATATTTTCTTCCGAACCTTTATAATAAAGCCAATTTCCATCTTTAGTTATTCCAATTGTATGAATATCATATTTATCTTTATTTATATGCTTAAATATAGATGAAGCTGAAACTCTAGAAACTTCATGTTCTCCAGATTTTCCACCAAAAATTAATGCTATACTTAATTTTTCCATAATGTTCACCCTTCTATTTCAATTGTATTTTTTATAATTATATGCGTTTTTATCATCTAAGTGATTATTATAGTTCATTTGACAAAAAAAATAAAGGAGTTATAACTCCTTTATTTTTTATTTAGCAAAAACATGATTTCCTATTCTCTTATACGGATCTAAAGTTTTTATCCAATTACAAGTTGCTATATCTGGATTCCAGAAATATATAGCTCCTCTAGTTGGATCACTCCCATATAAAGCCTCCCTAGCCGCTTTATATGCACTGTCTGTTGGTTCTTTGTAAATTTCTCCATTATTAACTACCGAAAATGCATTCCTCTGATATATAACCTCTTTTATATCATCTGGAAATCTTGGATCTAATACTCTATTTATAACTACAGCTGCTACAGCAACTTGACCTTCATAACTTTCACCTCTAGCTTCACTAGATACTAGCTTGGATAATAGGTATAACTCATCATTTGTTATACTTATTACCTCTTTTGACTTATTTTCATTTTTTTCTTCTTGATTATTTACAATATTATTCCTTTCATTAACTTGCTCTTCATTTTCAGCAAATGATATATCTAAGTTAAAACTTATACATAAAATAGTTATAAATGCTGATAAAAAAAGTTTGGTGTGATAATTCATATGTTGTTTTTCACTCCTTTGAATATATTTACTTTAAGTCTTTTTTTATAGTTTCTAATATTTCTAGTATTTTAAACTTCATTTTTCTATTTGAAGCTTTTTTAGAATTTTCTCCTGATATTAATTTATATTCTTCTTCAGTTAGTATATCTTTTAATTTTTCATCTGTTTTTTTATCTATTACTCCATTATTTTCATCTACAAAGCAAAGAGGAGGGAACATTACGCACCACCAATTTTTACCTTCACCACTTCCAATAATTACTCTTATAGATTTATATTCACCCGCAGGCAATACTATATTTGAATATTGTTTAGCTGGAAAATTACTGTATTCAAGATTAACTTTCACATCATAATTATACCCATTTTCTTTAATAATATTTTTAGATAATTTTTTTATATTTTCATTTTCTCTTAATATTATCTTTTCACTTTCTTCTATACTTTTAGAATCCTTTAATAAAGGTTGTAAATATTTAATAATTTCATCTCTTACTTTAAGTTTTAGATTTTGATCTTCCTCACTATCACTATTTGCTAAAACATGAAATCTTATTAATTTATCTTTATAATTACTTGAAATCTTTTCTACCTTTGTTACTTCCCCATATATATGTAATGTACTTATAGTTAATATGGATATTAATAATACACTTAATGCTAATATCCTAACTTTTAATTTTCTCATAATATATATCCCCCTAAATATATTTTAATATCTTGATTATTTCCAAAATAAATAAATTTATTCTAAGTTAGATAAATAAAAAAAGAGGTTGTTAAATTTTTTAACAACCTCTTTTTTTATTTATAAATGTTTATTGTGAATTGCTCTTTCTATTATAAATTGTTCTGCTTTTTCTATATGTTCAATTGCATATTTTTTAGCATCTTCATTATTTCCAGATATTATGGCTTTTAATATATGGTCATGTTCTACTACTAAATTATAAGATGTGTCAAAGTCAGAGATATATGTTGCTCTAAATCTATGGACTTGTTCCCAAAGAGAATTTATAATTTGACTTAATTTTTTATTCTTAGTAGCATTGAATATACATTCATGAAACTCCACATCTTTTTTAAGTAATACATCTATATCATCTTTTTTCTCTATACTTTGTTTGAAGTCTTCTGCTATTTCTTGTAATTTCCTAGCATCATCTTCATGAATTCTTTCAGCTGCCAAATATGCGGCTAATCCTTCTAAGCTAGATCTTATTTCTAAAACATCAATTATATCTTTTAAAGACATATTAGCTACGTATGCACCTTTCCTCGGTAACATAACTACTAAACCTTCTAGTTCTAATTTTCTTATAGCCTCTCTTATTGGAGTTCTACTAACGCCTAATTGCTCTGCCAATTGAACTTCCATAAGTCTTTGCCCAGGTTTTAAATTTCCTTCTAAAATAGCTTCCCTTAAATTTTCGAAAACTACATCTCTTAAAGGTTTATAGTTATCTAAATTCAATTTTGTTAAACTATCCATTAATTTCAACTCCTTTATCGCTACTCTTTACTAAGTAAACTTGATTATAGTTTTGTAGTAGCTCTTCTTTAGCCCTTATTGCATATTCTTTATTATCAAATAACCCAAAAACTGTAGGTCCACTCCCACTCATCATAGATCCTAATGCTTTATTATCCATAATAATTCTTTCAATTTGATTGATTTCATTATATTTTGAAGAAGTAACTTCTTCTAAAACATTAACCATATTTTCTGAAACATACTTTACATCATTTATCTGTAAGGCGTCTATAAGTTTTTGATTATCTGGTCTTTTTTTAATTTCATTCATATCTAAAGATTGATATACTTCTTTAGTTGAAACAAATATATTAGGTTTGCATATTAGTATATGTATATTTTCATTTAAACCATGTATATCTGTTAATTCTTCCCCTATACCTTGAGCTAATGCACTTCCTCCTGTTATACAAAAAGGTACATCTGCACCTAATTGTAATGCTATATCCTTTAGTTCTAATTGATTTAATCCTAGATCCCAAATTCTATTTAAACCAACTAAAACTGCTGCTGCATTGGAGCTTCCTCCAGCCATTCCTGCTGCTACAGGTATATTTTTTTGTATAGAAATTTCTATACCCTTTTTTATATTAAATTTTTCTTTTAAAATATTAGCGGCTTTATAAACAATATTGTCTTGATTTAAAGGTATGTCTTGACTATTACTTTTTATTTTTATTGAGTCTTCTTCTATTTGGGTAATTTTTAAATTATCATATAAATCTATTGTTTGCATTATCATTTCAACAATATGATACCCATCTTGTCTTTTCCCAAGTACATCTATTGATAAGTTTATCTTAGCTCTGCTTTTTAAACCTATAGAGTTCATGCTTACCTCCTCATTGTACTTAAACGATCATAAATATTTATAGTATACATTATACTACAAAAAATAAGGTAATAGGGAATTATAATTCCCTATTACCTTATTTTGTGTAAAATTAAGCTTCTATAAGCGTTTTTTTCTCTATTATTAAGCATTGACCTGCTGTTAACTGTTCATCTGCTTTTATTTCATTTATTTCTGCAATATCATCTATTGTAGTATTGTACTTTTTAGCTATATTCCATAATTTATCTCCTTCTCTAGCTATATACAAAGTTATACTAGGTCTTTGAGATAAATCTACTGGTCCTTGATCTTCACCTTTAATTATAAAGCTATCTTTCTTCTTATCTAATACTTCACAATATCTTCTAACCTTAACAGTAACGTCTATTTGATCTCTGTTTAAGTCAAATTCTATTCTATCTATGTTAACATTATTAAATGCATTAGTACTATCTTTTATATTTTCTACTTCAATATCATGAGTAAAAGGTATTTCTTCTGTTAATCTATATACAGGTCTTAATCCTTCTACTGGAGTATATAAAATATCCACTAAAACTATACCCTCTATTATATTTCTATTATCCTCAAGCAATGAGTTTTCAACTATTATATTTGAATCTACGCTTACTATCTCTTTTATTTGTATATCATCACTATTGTTTTTTATAGTGTCTCTTATATTAAAAAATTCACTTCCACTATTAATTACCTTATTTAACTCAACATTTCTGCTTTCAAATTTAAGATTTCTATCAGGAGAATATGCATCTTGAAGAACTTCTCTAGTAACATCTTCTGATACTTTAACTTTAGCTCTAGCTGTACAATCAACTTCTAATGACCCTGTATTTGTTTCATCATTTTTCTTAAATACATAGTTTAAATCAACTATCTCAACCATTGCTTCTTCTTTCATTCCTTCACATACCCCTGGAACCTCTATAAATTGGGTAAAATCTAACCCAACCCTATCTAACTCTACCAGTTCACCTTCATAAGTATAAGCTATAGGATTTAAATCTAGAACTCCTCCAACTATAACTTTATTGTCAGACACTCTAGTTTCTTTTAGTTTTATTCTAGGACCTATAGAAACTATGCTAGCTATATCTTCTGTGCTTATATTTATAGTATCTCTTATAACACTTTCAGATTTTTCTATTCCCACTATATCTTCAAATTGAACTTCTTTTCTATGCTTTTGTACACTATCCACTTGTGAAATATCTTTTATTATATCTATAGTATTTTTTTCAAATAAACTACCTCTTATATTTAAAAGTGCCCCCACTCTTATTTTTCTTTCATTTACTACTGTACAATCTATATGCTCTACATCATAAAAAAGCATATTTTCCATATCTGCAACTATATTATCTTTTTCAATAACTTCATTTATTTCTATTCGACCTTCCATGTTAGATATAGTATTTTTATCTTCTGTTAAATAAATTACATTATAATTAAAATTCCCTCTAAGTATTATCTTTCCATCTAAAACTTCTTGCTTCTTTAAAGCTATGTACCCTTCTGTTTTAATTATTTCATAAACATCTTCCTTCTTATCTGATACAACAGCTTCTGTCTCTATAAAAGTTTGAAATCTTCCAAAGTCTATCCTGTTATCAACTTGTAAAATATCTTTTATTAGATTCATATGTTATCCTCCTAAATTAAATATAAATATCACACTATATTTATATTTAAAAAGGGAAAAAAAAATTACACCTATTTTTAATAGGTATAATTTTTTAACTTACATTTAATTTATTTGTTTCTTTTATTACTTTCAATGTCACATTATCAGTCAATAAATCTGAATAGCTATATGATACTCTAGAATATCCATTATCCTCATCATCTAGCTTTACAACAAATATACTTGGGTATACCTTTTCTAGAACACCCTTTTTAGTAACGATTTGTTTTCTTCCTTTATTGGCTTTTAATACTATCTTTCTTCCTAGGTGCTTTTCTAAAGTCTGTCTTATTTTATTTAAAGTTTGAACAGTGGCCATTACATCACCTTCTTTAACATGATATGTTCTCGCATTGTAATGTTACCACAAATAACTTTATTTGTCAAACCTAAACTAAATATTCTATATATTTTTGAGTAAAAAGTCAATACTGTTTTTTTTATAATTTTTAATTTATAATTAATGGTTTTCTTTTTTGTGTTAAATTAATAAGTGTTGTAAATAGATAAAGGCATAGTTAATCTAAATTTACCTCTAGTTTCTACTCCTCCTACTCCTTTTATTCCTGTTACAGTATGGCTTAATATTTCTTCTAATGGAACTACTCTATCAATTCTAGAACATGCTATCTTCTCAACAACTAGCAAAGGATCTAGAGCATGAATCATAACCCTACTTGGAGAGCTTGCAAAATTTGCTCCTGCTTTTATTATCTCTTCATAATTTGACTGACAAGCTCCTGCAAATATAACTAAACTGTCTAATGATGGGTCATATCTTCTGGCTTCCTTAACTGTTTTTATAAAGTTAGCTGTATTTCTATAATTCTTAATATCTTTTAAGTTACCTTTACTATTAACTATGGCATCATGTCCTGTAATTACTAGAATAGACGGATTATGTTGTTCTAATAAACTTCTTACCTCTTTATATTGTAAATTTTCTGGTATTGCTTTTCCTACGGCAGGTATCCCAAGTTTTGTATAAACATCTAAACATATTTTTAAGTATTCTGGATCTCCATCTATATGAAGAACTTTCCCTGGCATTCCATATGAATTTTGAGGTTGACTCTGTCCTTGACCTTGAATTTGCTTTTGATAATTAGAATTTTTTTGTGTTGCTCTGCTTAGTTTTTTATTTCTTTCTCTAGTTTTTTTTATACTCTTGTATAAAATATTTTCAACATTTCTATCTATAAGTTCATTTTTTATATCTGAAAAGTTTATTTTTTCTAAATCATCTATATCAGAATCTGCAATTATTCTATATGCAACGCCTTTTAATATAGCTATTTTTTGATTATTCTCATCTATTTCAAAGCCTATTATTCTAAAAATGATATCTTTGTCGTAGGATTTTCTTGCTACAGTATCTCCTATTTTCATAATATAGATATCCTCCTAATAAATTTAATGTACCTATTTTATACTATGATAGTCGACAAATATTGTTACTAACTTCCTTAAATTCTTCTATGTTAATAATTTTTAATTAAATTTATTACAGTATATGATATTTATTATTGAAATTATTATATATAAATGTTATTATTTATTTAAACAAATGCTTATTGTATAAGCAAATATTTATTAAGGTGGTTTTAATGACTGATAGAGAAAAAGAAATTTTAAATATTTTAATTGAAGACCCTATGGTCTCTCAACAAGAACTTGCAGATAAACTTAATATAACTCGTTCTTCTGTTGCTGTTCATATAACAAATTTAATGAAGAAAGGCCACATTAAAGGAAAAGGTTATATTATAAACAAAGGAAATTTTGTAACAGTTATTGGAGGATCTAATATAGATATTCAAGGTTCTCCTAATAATACGCTTACTATGTTTGATTCTAACCCAGGGAAAGTAGATATTTCACTAGGAGGAGTAGGTAGAAATATCTCTGAAAACATAGCTAAGCTTGGCTTAAGTACAAAACTTTTATCAGCAGTAGGAAATGACATTTATGGAAATAAAATTTTATCAGAGTGTAAGCAGTTAAATATAGATGTTTCAGATTGTTATGTATCAGATGCTTTTCCAACATCTATGTACTTATCTATTTTAAATAGTGATTACGACATGCAATTGGCTATATCTCATATGGATATTATAGAAAAAATAGATATAGATTATATAGTTTCTAAACATAACTCAATAAAAGATTCTTTAGCTATTGTATTGGATACAAATTTATCTTATGAGGTTATAGACTATATAAGTAGAACTTATACTAATATCCCAATTTTCATAGATACAGTTTCTACACAAAAAAGTCTTAAGATAAAAGATATAATAGGAAGATTCAATACAATAAAGCCTAATAAGCTAGAGGCTGAAATTTTATCAGATATAAAAATAAATACCCAAGATGACTTAAAACAATGTGCTCAATATTTTCTAAAAAAGGGAGTAAAAAATGTTTTTATCACATTAGGTCAAGATGGTGTATTTTGTGCTAATGAAAATGAATCTTTATTATTGCCTGGTGTAAAAGTAAATGCAGTAAATGCTACAGGGGCTGGAGATGCATTTATATCAGCATTAGTTTATAGCTATTTAAATCATTTTAATTTGAAAGATACAGCTGAATTTTCAACAGCTGCTTCAATACTTACATTATTACACAAAGACACTATTAATCCGAGTATGTCCGTTGATAGTGTTGAAAAAATATTAAAGGAGATGATCTAATATGTTAGAAAAATACTTACATATACACCCAGAGGTTAAAAAAGCTTTATCGGAAGGACAACCAGTAGTTGCTTTAGAATCAACTATAATATCTCATGGTATGCCTTATCCTAAAAATGTTGAAATGGCTAAAAATGTTAGCAAAATAATAAGAGATAATGGTGCTATACCTGCTACTATAGCAATAATAGATGGTATTTTAAAAGTCGGTCTTACATCTGAAGAAATAGAATTTTTAGGAACTAGTAAGAATGTTTTAAAGGCTAGCAGAAGAGATTTACCTTTCATTATATCAAAAAAACTTAATGGTGCCACAACAGTTGCTACTACAATGATTTTAGCCAATTTAGCTGGAGTTAAAGTTTTTGCTACTGGAGGTATAGGTGGTGTTCATAGGGGCGCACAAGAAACATTTGATATATCTGCTGATTTACAAGAATTAGCAAATACAAATGTAGCTGTAGTTTGTGCTGGTGCTAAATCGATATTAGATATAGGTCTTACTTTAGAATATTTAGAAACTAACGGAGTACCAGTTGTAGGGTTTGGTACAGAAGATTTCCCAGCATTTTATACTAGAAAAAGTGGGTTTGGAGTTGACTATAAAGTAGACTCATCTATGGAAGTTGCAAGTGCTTTAAAAGCTAAATGGGACTTAGATTTAAAGGGTGGTATGGTTATAGGGAACCCAATACCAGAAAATTTTGAAATGGACTATGATACAATAAATAACGCAATAGAAACAGCTTTAAAAGAAGCTGATGAAAATAATATAACTGGTAAAAAAGTTACACCTTTCTTATTAGATAAAGTGAAAACAATAACTGCCGGAAAAAGTTTAGAAGCTAATATAGAATTAGTTTATAACAATGCAAAAGTAGCAGCTCAAATAGCTAAAGACTTATCAAGTTTAAAATAAAAAAAGGAGCATATGCTCCTTTTTACTATTCTTTCAAATTAGGGATTACTTTTTTTACTTCTTCCACTTGATGCCACGTCTTATCAATGTCATTATTTTTAACGTAATCTTTCAAAGAACTTAACGAACTAAATTCTTTTGTAGATAGATTATCATCTTCATCAATGAATTTTAGTAAAAACATTTTATCTCCTTATTTTCCACAACATTTTTTGAATTTTTTTCCGCTTCCACATGGACATGGTTCATTTCTACCTATTTTATCTTCCTTAACTACTGTTTTAGTAGCTTTGAAAGCCTTTTGTAGCTCTTTTCTCTTATCTTCTGATAATATATCATTCCATCCTTGTAAATTATATAACCAGTGAGCTTCTACAGATACCATGTTGTAATATAATTTTTCCCAATCTATTTCTAATTTAACGTCAGTATCAGCTTCTATAGTTTCTAATTTTTCTTCAGTTAAATCTTCTTTTAAACTTTCGCTTATTCCATCTATGAATCCCATCATATACTCTACAGATGTATTGAAAATTTGAGCTAAATCACTAACTTTACCTTCTATAACATCTTTTTTAGAATTTAATATTTCATTGTATATTTCTGTTTCTTTTTGTAAGTATTCTTCCCAGAATTTAACTTCTTCTTCTTGACTGTTATGGTTTTCACTTAATGATCTCCAAGTATTATATAAACTCATTTTAATTTTCCTCCTATTTCATGACTAAGCCATGATTTAATTTATAAATAATTAACGCTTATATTATATCACAATTGAATAATTCTTTTAATACTTTTATAGCATCGCCTTGGTCTATAAAGAACGGGCTACTTGCAATAGTTATAACATTAGCTCTATTTATATATTCTCTGATTTTATTAATTCTTAAATCGTAAGACATATACTCCATATCTTTAGAAAAAATATCTAAGTCTATATCTAAAACTATTTCTCCATCTATATCCATTTCAAATCCATAAGTACTATCTATTATTATAGCATCTGAAAAAATATTATGATAAAGCGCAGGCTTTATAAAATTACCTACATTTAATACATAATTTGTATATCTAAAAACATCATCTATATTTTCTATATCTACAACATAATTTTCTGGTTCTCTCATATCTTTATGCTGATCTATATGAACTAGCTTGCATCCTTTATTAAATAACCCTTCCTTAAGACTTTTTATCCAAAAATAGAAAGAATGATTGTGGTTATCAAATATATATACAGTCTTACCTTTGTAGTTAAATTTTACTATGTTTTTTAATCCTATAGAGTTTATTTCTTCTTCAAATTCCATTTCACTAAATACTACTTCATGTCCTATTTTTACATCATTTAAATCGCCTTGTATAAGCTTAGGAACATATATTTTTTTATTCTCTCTCTCATCATATGAAAACACATTATTTCCTAATGGTTTATCTATATAAAATCCAGTATATCTATTCATTTTACACCTCAAATAAATTCCATGGATAATTATTTGGAGGATTGCATATAAACTCCATCTTTTCTTTAGTTGTAGGATGAGTTATTTCTATCTTATACGACCAAAGGGCTATCTGATCTCCCTTTTTATTTATATGCTGGCCATATCTTTGATCTCCAAATAAAGGATGATTTCTACTTGAAAATTGAACTCTTATTTGATGTGGTCTACCAGTTTTTAAATCAACTTGAACCATACTAAATTTTTCATTTTTAGATATTGTTTCATAACTTAACTCTGCATCTTTAGCATCTTTGTGATTTTTATTAACTACGCTTACCATATTAGTTTTCTTATTCTTATAAAGATAGTCTTTTAATGTATCTTTATCTTTTTTCATATTTCCATTTAAAACAGCTCTATATGTCTTTTTAAAACTTTTATTTCTAACTTGTTCTGATAATCTAGATGCAGCCTTGGAGGTTTTTGCAAAAACCATTATTCCACCTACTGGTCTATCTAATCGATGAACAAGACCTACAAACACATTCCCTGGCTTATTGTACTTTACTTTTAGATAATTTTTTAATAAATTAACCATATCCTTATCATTAGTATCATCACCTTGAGATAATACATTAACAGGCTTTTCTACAACTAGTAAATGGTTATCTTCATATATGACATTTATCATTATTTAGACTCCCATCTTCCAAATATACCACAAGGAAGTACTTTTTTATCTTTTGACGTAGGAATTCCTATTTCTCCTCCATATATTTTTCCACCTTTAGCCTTTTTAGCAACTGTAGCATCTAATATATGCTCAAGTATTATTGGAGACAATCCAGTTGTATATGAGTTTATTAAGAAAAATAAAGGTTTATCAGATAAAACCTTAGTACATAATTCTACTAATCCGTATAGCTTATCTTCTATTTGCCAAACTTCTCCTTTTGGCCCTCTTCCATAAGAAGGAGGATCCATTATTATAGCATCATATTTATTTCCTCTTCTTATTTCTCTTTCAACAAATTTTACAACATCATCTACAATAAATCTTACTTTTCTATCTTGAAGTCCTGATGTGTGTAAATTTTCTTTAGCCCAAGTTACCATTCCTTTAGATGCATCTACATGACACACTTCTGCTCCTGCATACGCACACGCAACAGTAGCTCCTCCAGTATATGCAAATAAATTTAAAACCTTTATTGGTCTCCCTGCATTTTGTATCTTATCCATTGCCCAATCCCAGTTTGCCGCTTGTTCTGGGAATAAACCTGTATGTTTAAATCCAGTTGGACTTATATTAAACTTTAAATTTTTATAGCTTATTGTCCATTTTTCAGGATACTTCTTTTTATGTTCCCATTGACCACCACCTCTACTACTTCTATGGTAATGTCCATGAGGTGTTTTCCATAGCCCTTTTTCTTCAGCTATTGGCCACATAACTTGTGGATCTGGTCTTCTTAAAACAACATTTCCCCAACGCTCTAACTTTTCTCCGTTACCCATATCTATAAGTTCATAATCTTTCCATTTATCAGCTAATAATAACATTGGTTTCCTCCTAAAATTTAATCTCAATTTATGTATTATACCATATTATTACTTGATATTTTGAGTATTTTAAATACTTTATATACTTATTATCAAATTTTGGCAATACTATTGTATAATAGTATTGTAATTAAAATTACTATAAATTTTAGGAGGGGTTTTTATGGCAAGTCAAAAAGTTATAGATGCATTAAATAATCAACTTCAAATGGAGTTTTTCTCTGAGTACTTCTATATGTCAATGGAAGCTTACTTTGTTGAAAACAATTTAGATGGTTTTGCAAATTTCTTTAATGTTCAAGTTAAAGAAGAAAGAGACCACGCTTACAAATTTTTCAATTACATAAGTAGAGCTGGGGGTAAAATTGTTCTACAAGCTATAGAAAAACCTAAATCTGATTTTGAAAGTCCTTTAGATGTATTTGAAGCTGCGTTAGAACATGAGAAAATTATAAGTAATTCTATTCACGAATTAGTTGATTTAGCAATTTCTGAAAAAGATCATACTACTTCATCTTTCTTAAGATGGTTTGTCGATGAACAATCAGAAGAAGAGGAAAACATGGAGAAGGTAGTTAGAAAGTTAAGATTACTAAAAAATGATCCTGCTGGTCTTTTAATAATTGATCAAGAACTAGCTCAAAGAGCTTATGTTCCACCAGTTCAAAACGCATAATTTATCTAAATAAAAAAGTCATTTGCAAATTGCAAATGACTTTTTTATTTTTATTTGTTTATATCATAAACTTGATTACCTGAAAATACCTTATTAATATCTTTTTGAAGAATTACTTTTCCATTTGATATTAATTTTATATTACTTAATTCCCAATCGTCACTTATTGGTGTTCTATTTTCTTTTCTAACCCAATATTTTGTTATATCATTTGTGTTAACTTTTACATCATTCTTCACTTTTAGTATATAATTATCTGTTTGATTTTTTTCAAAATCATTTCCTGCATTATCTAAATTCCATTCATACTTACTTCCATCTTTAGTTTCAAATCCAAAATATACATTATCGTCAGTTCCTGCATATTCATTGTCTGCAGTTTTTAAAACTACATTAAATTCATTTGTTAAATTGTTTCCTGAAATTTGATCTTCTGAAACCTCATTTATAAATCTATATAAAAATCCTGCTGTACATACTTGAGAATTTTTTATCGCTTCTCTTCCTGAATAATCCCAATCATCCCAATTATGTTTCATAGTTGAATGGCTGTAATATAAAGCTTTTGCCTTTTTAGCATATTTTACAGAGTTTTGAGTCATCCATTGATCAAAATCCTTATTAGCTACTGCATCTTTATATATTCCTTGAGTTGTATCATTTCCAGCTGTATTTAAAGCATAATTCTCTTTTCTGTTTTCTACAAATGTTTCATACTTTACATGACCTGGACTATCTACTGCAGTTACATTAGCTGCATGGTATGGTGTATTTAAATCCCCTAAATAATGCATTCCTTGACCTAATAAAAATGTAGCTTCTTTATAATTTCCTTTTTTCCATTCATTTTCAGCTAAAGTAGCAAATTTTCTTACTTGTGTTTCAGCTGTATCATAAATAGGAGATGCTACATACCATTTATTATCTAATGTAAAGTTGTTACCTGTATCTGGGTCAAAGAAATGGTCTTGAAATAAATCATATGCATTAGGGTCATAGTCTGGGAAAGTTGATCCTAATTTTAAGTCTTTCAAATATTTGTTTAATATTTCTATGTTTTGTTTTATTGGCTTTGGTTCATTTTGATTTAAATCATTATTTAACATAGTTAATCCATGTTCTGCAATAAGTGCATGTGTTCCAGTTCCGTCTTTTTTTCCATCCCAAGCATAAGATGTTCCCCCCATAATAGAGCATAACCCTAAGACAAAAACTGCATTAAGTACCGTTTTAGTAAATTTACGTTTCATTTAATCTGCCTCCCTAATAAAATACCTTAAAAGCCCTTTGTGCTTTTTTTATAATATTATCAAGGTTTATCAAAAAAACAATAAAGTTGGACTAACATTGAGTTTTTACGCACTATCTTTAAATATTTATTAATGTATAAATACTATTTATAATGACTTATTACTATAGAATTTTTAATCCATATGTAAAATATAATACTGATACTAGTATATATAGATACCGTATTTAAAAGTCATAATTTTTTATAGGCCAATAAAGCTTAATTATTTAATTCCATAGAAAAAGATGTGATTAGAAATCACATCTTTTATATAAATTTATGTAATACTCAGAGATTTCCCCTTTATCTTACATTTTGTATATATTATCAAATCTCTTCTATTACGCATATCTAACTTTGCAAGTATATTAGTTATATGTTTTTTGATAGTATGTTCACTTACATACAATTGATTAGCTATTTCTTTATTTGTTAATCCAGTAGATACTTTATCTAAAACTTCATTTTCCCTATCAGTTAATAAATCAACACTTTCATAACTACTTTCTTTTTTTATATCTAAAACGCCTTCTAATAGTTCTAAATCATAATATTTCTTCCCTTTAATAACTGTACTTACTATGTGCATTAATTCATCTTTTTCAGGTATATCTATTAGATAACCATTAATGCCATTCCTAAAACATTCCATAAAAATTTCTCTATCTTTATCTTTATTAAAAACCATAATTTTTATATCCTGGAAAATTTCTTTTATATAACCTATTAAATCTATTGATCCTTGATCTATATCTATAAATACAAAATCAATATTTGATAGACTAATATTCTGAGCTTCACTTAAATCTTTTAAGCTTTTTACTTTATAATTCTCAAATCTGTTACTGAAAAATAAACCTATTGCTTCTCTAACTATAAAAGATTTTGATATTACTAATACTTCCATTTTAAACCCCCATATAAATATAATTTATATAATACTGGAAGCCGGTTGCACTACTAACTCTATATATCCCAAGTGCCCATGTACAGAATATACTTCTACGTTTCTTTCATATTATAGTAATATTGTTATACCTTCAGGTTATATAGTATCATATACTATATGATAGGTTAAATTTTTTCGTACCCTATTTTATTGGAAAATTTTATATTTTACGACAATTTATTATTTTTTTCTACATTTTTTAATTTTTACATATTCGAAAAAATGTTTTTAAAATTTCATATATAAATATATTTTATTTAAATTTCCATATATATAAATATATTTTCATTTTTATATAAAGGTATAATTGGTATAATACACTTTCTACTTAATTAATTTACTATCCTTATCTTAAATCTGGTTTTTACATAAAAATAAGAGGTTAGATAAATCTAACCCCTTAAAAATTACTCAGCTATATTATAAACAGATAACCCATCTCTATTTATTTCTTTCTTTTTAACTTCTACTAAAGCTTTTAATGTATCTAATGATGTCATCACTTCTGTTGAAAACTCTGTTGCCGTTCTTCTAATCTTAAATCCATCTCTAGTTGAATCATTTCCTTTAGTAGGAGTGTTTATTACTATATCAACTTGCTTATTTCTTATAACATCTAGTATATTTGGCCTAGCTTCTTCTACTCTATTTACAACTTTTGCTTCTATTCCATTTTCTCTTAAAGCCTTAGCTGTTCCTTCAGTTGCTACGAAAGTATATCCTAATTCATTCATATCCTTAGCTATTTCCATAAACTCATCTTTATCATAGTTATTTACAGTAGCTAAAACGACACCTCTTTTGTTAGACATCTTCTTACCAGCACCTAAGAAACCTTTATATAAAGCTTCCTCTAAAGTTTCTCCAACTCCTAAAACTTCTCCTGTGGATTTCATTTCAGGCCCTAAACTCACATCAACTCTAGCAAGCTTAGACATTGAGAATACTGGAACTTTTACAGATATTAACTTAGGTTCTTTATAAACTCCTGTTCCATATCCTAAATCTTTTAATTTAGATCCTAACATACATTTTGTAGCTAAGTCTATAATAGGTACCTTACTTACCTTACTTATATATGGAACTGTTCTACTTGCTCTTGGATTAACCTCTATTATATATAGTTCTCCATGAAACTCTATAAATTGTATATTTACCATTCCCAAAACATTTAGCTCTAAAGCAATCTTCTTAGTATAGTCTAATATTTTAGCTTTTATTTCATCACTTATATTTTGACTTGGGTACATTGTTATACTGTCTCCAGAGTGAACTCCAGCTCTTTCTAAGTGTTCCATTATACCTGGAATTAGTATATCTTCTCCGTCACATATAGCATCTACTTCTATTTCTCTACCAGTTAAGTACTTATCTATAAGTACTGGATTTTTACTATCTCTTAAGAAAGCATCTGTTAAATATTGAGTTAACTTATTTTCATCATAAGTTATTTCCATACCTTGACCTCCAAGTACATAAGAAGGTCTAACAAGTACTGGATACCCTAATTTTTTAGCTTCTTCAATACCTTCATTTACTGACCATATAGCCTTTCCTTTAGGTCTATTTATATCTAATTTCTCTAATAGCTCATCAAACTTTTCTCTATCTTCTGCTTCATCTATATCTTTACAACTTGTTCCTAATATTTTTATTTTCTTTTCATCTAAGAACTTAGCTAGCTTTATAGCTGTTTGTCCTCCAAATTGAAGTATAACTCCATCTGGATTTTCTTTTTCTATTATATTTAATACTTCCTCTTCAGTTAATGGCTCAAAGTATAATTTATCAGATGTATCAAAATCCGTACTTACTGTTTCTGGATTGTTGTTTATTATTATAGTTTCTATTCCTTGTGCTCTTAACGATTTAACACAGTGAACTGAACAATAGTCAAACTCTATACCTTGCCCTATTCTTATTGGGCCTGACCCTAATACTATAACTTTTTTATTATCACTTACAACTACTTCATCATATTCTTCATAAGTTGAGTAATAATATGGAGATAGTGCATCAAATTCTCCTCCACAGGTATCAACCATTTTATATGATGGAGTTATGTTATATAAAGTTCTTAACTCATAAACTTTTTCTGGACTTATTTTCATTAGGTCAGCTATACCTTTATCTGAAAATCCTTTTTTCTTAAGTTCTAATAAATAATCTTTAGTTAAATCCTCTATATGCATTCCTCTTAATTTTTCTTCTTGTTCTACTATCCATTTAAATTTATTTATAAACCACTTATCAACTCCAGTGATTTGTTCTATCATTTCTATTTTATAGCCTCTTCTTATCATTTCTGCTAAGTCAAATAATCTTTCGTCATCAGGAACCACTACTCTAGCTTTTAATTGTTCTATACTTCTATCTTCAGAAGCCTTGTGAACTAATGAATATTTTCCTATTTCTAACGATCTTATCCCTTTAAGTATAGCTGCTTCAAAGTTACTTCCTATACTCATTATTTCTCCTGTAGCCATCATCTTTGTTCCTAATTTTCTATTTGCTTGCTTAAATTTATCAAATGGCCATTTAGGTATTTTTACAACCACATAATCAAGAGTTGGCTCAAAACATGCGTAAGTCTTCTTTGTAACTGCATTTTGTATTTCATCTAATGTATACCCTAGTGCAATTTTTGCAGCAACCTTTGCTATTGGGTATCCTGTAGCTTTTGATGCAAGAGCTGATGATCTACTAACCCTTGGATTTATTTCTATAATTGCATACTCTAAGCTATGAGGATTTAATGCTATCTGAACATTACATCCACCTTTAACTTCTATAGCATTTATTATGTCTATAGATGCTTTTCTTAACATTTGGTATTCTTTATCACTTAAAGTTTGACTAGGTGCAACAACAATACTATCTCCAGTATGAACTCCAACAGGATCTATATTTTCCATGTTACATACTGTTATACAGTTCCCATTTCCATCTCTCATTACTTCATATTCTATTTCTTTCCAACCCTTAATACTTTTTTCAAGCAGTACTTGGCCAACTGGACTTAATTGTATCCCTTGTGAAAGTATTTCTGTTAATTCTTCTTTTGTTTCAGCTATACCTCCACCAGTTCCACCAAGTGTATATGCAGGTCTAACTACTACTGGATAGCCTATTTTATTAGCAAAATCTAATCCATCTTCTAAGTTAGTTACTATATCACTTACTACTACTGGTTGGTTTATTTCCCTCATAACTTCTCTAAATAAATCTCTGTCTTCACCTTTTTTTATAGACTCTATAGAAGTTCCCAATACCTTTACATTATATTTATCAAGTATACCTGCATCATGAAGTTCAACTGCTAAGTTAAGCCCTGTTTGACCTCCCATACCTGCTAATATACTATCTGGTCTTTCTTTTTCTATTATTTTTTCTATAAATTCTATTGTTAATGGTTCTATATATATTTTATCTGCTACTTCTTCGTCCGTCATTATAGTAGCTGGATTACTATTTATTAAAACAACCTCTATTCCCTCTTCTTTTAAAGCCTGGCAAGCTTGTGTTCCAGAGTAATCAAACTCTGCTGCTTGCCCTATTATTATAGGTCCTGACCCTAATACTAAAGTCTTTTTAATAATATCTATTTTAGGCATACTCTTAATCTCCTTATCTAGTTAATTTAAACAATCTATTTATATTAATTCTAAGAACTTATCAAATATATAATCATTGTCTTTCGGCCCTGGACAAGCCTCTGGATGATACTGAACACTGTATATAGGTAACTCACTATGTCTCATACCTTCTACTGTGTTATCATTTAAATTTATATGTGTTATTTTCATATTTTCTGGCATTTGTGAAACATAGTACCCGTGATTTTGAGATGTTATATAAACTTTTCCATCTTCTAAATCTTTAACTGGATGATTTCCACCTCTATGCCCAAATTTAAGTCTTGCTGTTTTTCCACCTAGTGTTAGAGCTAAAAGTTGATGTCCTAAACATATACCAGCTATAGGTTTTTTACCTATTAATTGTTTTATATTTTCTATAACAACATCTAAATCTTCTGGATCTCCAGGTCCATTTGATAAGAATATTAAATCTGGATTTTCATTTAGTATTTCTTCAGCTGTCGTTGTTGCTGGTAAAACTACCAAGTCACATCCTCTTGCTTTAAAAGATCTTAATATATTTTCTTTTACTCCAAAATCCATAACTGCTACCTTTGGACCATTTCCTTTTATATATTCCTTTTCTTTTCTAGTAACTGTCATTACTGCTTCTGTATTTGAAAATTTACCTATTTTTGAAACAACATCTTCTAAAGTTGCATTATTTTCTAAAGTAATTATTCCTTTCATAGTCCCATTATTTCTTAATATTTTAGTTAATGCTCTAGTATCTATTCCTTCAATACCTATTACTTTGTTTTGCTTTAAATATGTGTCTATATCCATCTCACATCTAAAATTATTTGGATTATCACTCTTTTCTCTTACTATAAATCCTTTTACATGAACCCCTCTTGACTCAACATCCTCTAAATTTATTCCATAGTTCCCTATTAACGGGTAAGTCATTGTTACTATTTGCCCATAGTATGATGGATCTGTTAAAACTTCTCCATATCCTGTCATAGAAGTATTAAAAACCACTTCTCCTACACTTTCATTTAAATAACCAAAAGCTTTACCTTCAAATATCGTTCCATCTTCTAATATTAATTTAGCTTTCATAACTTACTTCCCCCTTAAGCATTTTCAATTTCTTTTACTATATTTTTTGCTGCTTGACTTGGATTTTCAGCCTTAGTTATCGGTCTTCCAACTACTAAATAATGAGCTCCTTTATTTATTGCATCTTTTGGAGTAACAACTCTTTTTTGATCTCCATTATCAGCACTTTCAGGTCTTATTCCTGGACAAACTGTTACAAATTCACTTCCACAAACCTCTACGATTTTATCAACCTCTTGTGCTGAACAAACTATACCATCTATTCCTGATTCTTTAGCTAGTTTAGCCCTTTTTATCGCTAATTCTTGAGTTGTCATATTGCAACCTATATCTTGTAAATCTTTATCACTTAATGAAGTTAATACTGTAACTCCTACTATTATTGGTTTTTCTATTCCTAATTTTTCAGATTCTTCTTTTGCAGCCATCGCACATTGTCTCATTCCTTCCATATCTGAAACATGTATTGTCATTAACCATACCTTATCTCTTACTGCTGCTCTTACTGCACTTTGCATTGTATTTGGTATATCGTGAAACTTAAGATCTAAAAATATTTTTTTACCCTTTTCTTTTAAGTAGTCAACTGTCTTCCCTCTTGTTGCTACATACTGTTCTAATCCCACTTTAAATATATCTACACTATCTTCTAACTTATCTATTAATTCCTTAGCTTTATCAAAGTCGTTAGTATCAATTGCTACAATTAGTTTGTCTCTTCCATTTATCATTTTACTCTCTCCTTTTTATATAAAGCCCCTAATATCAGAAAAATCCTTATACCTAGAGGTATAAGGATTCAATACTTCATAACTTGTTGTTATGACGATATCTTTCCCAGCCTCTCTGGACTAGTTTAAAAGACTTTATTTTATTTTTATATATTAAAAAAACCTCTAACTAATCCAGTTAGAGGTTATATGTATGCAAATTAAATCTATTTATATAACCTTACTAGCCTCTCTGGACTACTTTCAAGGAACCTTTATTTTTATGTATATACAATTCGAACACTTAATATCCTCTCGGGATAATTTAAAGCTTTCTCTTGTGTATAATTATTACATTTATTTATAATTGTGTCAACTGTTTTTATATGGATAAACTTCTATGAAATCTAGGATAAAATACTCTCTACTGTTTTTTTTAAAAGCAGTAAAGAAACATAACATTTACTTCCACCTTCCATAGTTATAATTCTTTGTTTTTTATCGATATTACTTATTTTATTTTTATTTACTATATAAGATTTATGACATCTTATAAATCTATCATCTAATTTTTTTTCTAGTTCTTTTAAAGTCCCATTAAATTCTATATAACTATCAACAGTATTAAGACCTATGAATCTTTTTTTACAAGTCTCAAAATAAAGTATATCTTCATATTTTATCTTATCTACACTGTCTAGCCTTTCAATGAAAAAATATTCTTCTTTAGATTTATCTTTAAGTTTGTTGTTGGCGCAAATAATACACTCTTTTACTCTTTTTTTTACCTCTTCAAAGTTTTCTTTAACTATATAGTCAATTGCTCCTATATGATACTTAAAAACTAAATGACTCATATCTTTATTAGATGTAATCATAATGATTATTGCATCTTTATCGATTTGATTTATTTGTTCTGCTAACTCAATACCATTCATATCTTCACCTATATGAATATCTAAAAAATATACTCCTTTGCATCTATTATTAGATATATAATCTATTATAGGCTTTGATGAATCGCTAGATAGTTCTATGTTTCC
The DNA here is from genome assembly GCF_000953675.1 of Paraclostridium sordellii. Lineage (NCBI taxonomy): Bacteria > Bacillati > Bacillota > Clostridia > Peptostreptococcales > Peptostreptococcaceae > Paraclostridium > Paraclostridium sordellii. The sequence continues at coordinate 3,224,999 of NZ_LN679998.1, forward strand.
TTTTATATCTTCTTTTTCTAAAACAGATACTATAACTTGCTCTAGGCTAAACCTTTGATCTTCATTATCCTCACATATAAATATTTTCACCCTAACTCCTCCTTATTTATATATGTCTAACTTTTGAATAAATTCCCCTTCTGCTTTTATTGTAAAATATGCATTTTCATAATTATTCAAAATTTCTTTTAAATTACTAAGTCCGATTCCTCGGCCTTCCCCCTTCGAGGAGTATCCATCTTTAAATAAATTCGATATATCTTCTATTTTTTCTTTATATGTATTTGAAACTATTATTGATATTAAATTTTCTTTATCTATAATAGATAATGTTATAGATGGATTTTCACATTCTAAAGAAGCTTCTATAGAATTATCCAGTATTATTCCTAAAATTCTGCATAAATCTAAACAATTGAAGTTTATATCTTTTACTATATTAGGAATATATACATTTGTATCTATTCCTTCTCTCTGGGCCATGATTAACTTTGATGCTATCATGCCTTTAGCTTCTATACACTTTATATTTCCAATTGAGGAAAGATTTAAGTTGTATATATCTAAATTTTTAGCTGAACATTCTATATTAGAATAAAAAAACTTCCTTAAACCCTCCATATCATCTGCATCTATATATCCACACATAGATAAAATAATATTTTTATAGTCATGTCTAAACTTTCGCATCTCATTTGTTACAGATTCTAATTTATTATTATATTCATTAATTTCTTTAAGCCTACTTTGATTGTTTACTAACATGATTAAAAATATCACCGACAAAAACGTAAAGAAATGTAATAAACATAACATTATATTTCGGTTTATTTCCAATCCTGCTATAAATGCTAGCTTTGTTTGCCTAATAGTTTCAAAATATATACATATAGATAATATACTGGTCAATATGATTAATAATTGTATTTTAAATTTATATACCATATCAAACTCATCTATACTTTTCATAAGCTTAGAGTTTAAAAATTTAGAAATTACCACGATAATTATATATGTAATTAAGTAATAAACAATTAGATGTATTCTATTCCCTACTCTGTATATATTTATGCTTGTTAAAAATAAAACTATATGATAGCAAAAAATATTAACTGTTATATATAACACTGTCGACATCAACGGAATTGTTATAGTTAATAAAGTTTTTTTTGTAAATTTATAAACTAAAATAGCATTTATGATATTTACGCCATATAAAGGCGGTATTCTAAGGTAATCAGATATCAGAGTTAGCAATATATATAAGCATATAAAACACGTCGCTAATTTTATTTTATTCCTTTTAAAATCATATATATTTATAAAACTTAAGCAAATTCCAATATTTATTAAAAGCGTATATAAATGAATCATATATCCATATACCTTTCTAGTTAATTTAACTTAATTATAACACAAATTATAATATTGTTAAATTTTTACATTTTCTGTTATTTTTTATCAAAATTAAAGAGTAACCCTATTGTTTCAATAGAGTTACTCTTTAATTATACGACACTTATATAATATTCTTTTCTTAATTTATCCTTCTCTTCTTTTCTTACAAACTTAAAATCTATATTATAATGTTTACATGCTATCTCAAAATGTTTTAAAGCTATTCCCATATTAACTAAATTTAAATCTTCATTAGAATCTTTTTTCATATATATATCAAGAGATTTATTGTTTTGATAAAATCTCCAAGGTTGTGAATTTTTATATGATGGCGATAATCTTACACACTCTATAACATTAGTCCATTTATCATCTATATTTTTAGCTATATTTTTAATTGCTTTTCTATCTACATCATCACTTAGTTTTCTAAATAACTCTTCTTTTCCTTCTGGAAATCCAATTGCTATTAACATTACAGGTATTTCATTTTCTTTTAAGTGAACAAAGTCTGAAACAGATTCTTTATTAAAGCTATTATCTAACCAACTTGTTGCTAACCCCATCTCTGTTAATTTTAAAACTAACTCTTCGCCAGCAAATCCCACACTATCAAAATACTTAATAGGATTTTCTTCATCCTCTTCTTCTGGTAATTGAGCTGTTAAAACTATATAATGTGGAGCTACTATTCTGTGTCTTTTCTTTATTATAAATTTAAGGCTATCACCTTTCAAAATAGGGTGTGCACTTATTTTTATATATTCATTTAGACTAGGTACATCTTTACATAATCTTTTTACTTCATCAAACATGTCTATGCTTAACTTCTTCGTAGAGTATTTTTTAATAGATTTTCTATAAAAAATAGCGTCATATAACTGCAATCTAATTCCTCCTATCTACCAACATAATAAGTAATATTATATCAAAATATATAGTCTTATACTATCTTTCATTACCCTTAAAATAGTTACATTATTTACTCTATTTTATTAAAATTTATATTTATGGGTATTTTAAAGTTATATTGTTAAATAATATAGCCTAATGTGTTCGAATTGTTTTTCATTTTAGAATAATTCAACTTTTTAATTTTTGAAAAAGTGTTTTGTAGTATTCTACAAAATGGTGCTATACTTAACTTAAATAAGCATAATTTTACTTAAATGTAAATTTTTTGAGAGGATGTGGCCTTTATGAATTTAGAAAGAAACTTAGAAAAATACGCAGAATTATCAGTAAAAATAGGAGTTAATATACAACCCGGACAAACGTTATTAGTTAGATCTCCTATTGAATGTGCTCCTTTCGTAAGAAAAGTAGTTAAAAAGGCTTACGACTTAGGTGCCAAAGAAGTTTTCGTAGAGTGGTCTGATGAAGAGTGTACTCTTATAAAATATCTAAATGCTCCAGAAGATACATTTAATCATTTCCCAACTTGGGTATCTGATCAATATGTTGACATAGCTAAAAATGGTGGAGCTTTCTTAACAGTTTATGCTCAAGATCCAGATTTATTAAAGGACGTTGATCCTCAAAGAGTTGCAAACTTCCAAAAAGCTTCTGCTGAAGCTTTACAAGAATGGAGATCTTATACTTTATCAGATAAATCAAAATGGAGTATAGTTTCTGTTCCTACGGCTAACTGGTCTAAAAAAGTATTCCCTGGAGTTTCTGAAGAAGAAGCTATAGATAAAATGTGGGAAGCAATATTCCATTGCACAAGAGTTGACCAAGAAGACCCAATAGAAGCTTGGAATCAACACAATAAAAACTTAAAAGTTAAAATGAATTTCTTAAATGATAGTAAATTTAAAACATTATATTTTAAATCTGGCAAAACAAATATAACTATGAATTTACCTGAAGGTCATATATGGGCAAGTGGTGCTTCTAAAGATCCTAATGGTATAAACTTTAATCCTAATATACCAACAGAAGAAGTATTTACATTACCTCATAAATTTGGTGTAAATGGTGTAGTTGCAAGTACTAAACCTCTTGTTTATGGTGGGAATGTTATAAATAATTTTACTCTAACATTTAAAGATGGTAAAATAGTAGACTTTACTGCTGAAGAAGGTTATGAAACTTTATCTAAATTAATAGATACAGATGAAGGTTCCCATTATTTAGGAGAGGTTGCATTAGTTCCATTTAAATCTCCAATATCAGATACAAATATAGTATTTTATAATACTTTATATGATGAAAATGCATCTTGTCACTTTGCTATAGGTACGGCTTATAAGAGCTGTATAGAAAATGGGGTAAATATACCAAAAGAAGATTTAGATAAACATGGTATAAACTTTAGTATAACTCATGTTGACTTTATGATTGGTTCTCCTGATATGAATATAGTTGGCGAAAAAGCTACTGGTGAAAAGGTTCAAATTTTTAAAGATGGAAACTGGGCATTCTAGTTTATATAAAAAAAGCTATGTATTTAATACATAGCTTTTTAATTTATATAAACTTATTATTTTTAATAATCTTTTTCCGTCCAATCAAGTTTTTCTATATGTTTTAAAACTATATCATTACACATATCTGGATGTATTGTATCTTCATGAGCTATAGTTAATACAGACATTGCTACTGCATATTTTACAGTATCTTTTAAAGAAGCTTTTTTCATATATCCATATCCTAGCCCAGCTACAAATGAATCTCCAGCTCCTGTAACATTTACAACTGGAACATTATTAGCTTTTATAGTTCCTTCTTCTTTTCCATTATTATAATAAATTCCGTCTTCATCTAAACTTATAAATACATTTTCTATACCTAAATCAATAAAATACTTTCCTGCTTTTCTTAAATCTTCTTCTGATTTTATTTCAAAACCGCACATTATTTCTGCTTCGTATCTATTAGGTTTTATAGTATGAAAATATTTTATTAAATGTTTTATATTTTTAGCTTTACATGCAGATACAGGGTCTAATATAAACTTAGTCTCATCTTTAAATGTCTTTAATATATATTCAACTATATCTGGTTTGTCAGAATCTAAAAACATATATTCTGAATTTCTTATCATATCAGCTTTAGAATCTATAAATTCAGTTGTGAACATATCTGTTATTTTCATATCAACAACTGCAGATTCTAACTCACCTTCATGATTTAATACCGCCATATATGTAGGAGTGCTCTCTCCTTTAATTACTAAAGATTCTCCCATATCATAGTTCATAACTTTAGAATGTTCCATCATTCTTCTTCCTGTTTCATCATCACCTAATATAGATATGAACTTAGTATTAACACCTACTCTTGCCATGTTTTCTGCTATATTTCTGCAAACTCCTCCAAAAGAAGTTTTAACTTTTCCTGGATTTGAGTCATTACATCTATAATTATTATTTGTAAATCCGATTATATCAAATATTGATACTCCAAAAACTAAAGCATACGGTTGTTTATTATTTACCATTTTTGTTTTCGACCTCCCATAAGAATCACCTTCATATTTTAACATAAATATATATGCCTTTTCCAGACAAAAAAGTACATATTTTGAGGTTTTTCAATATTTTCTAAAATACATTTATTTTTTTTATTTTATGATATCGTTTACTTTTTTTGACGTTTATAATCTTTTTATTATTATTCTTTTTAATTTCATAAAAAAATACTTCAATTTAAATATACATATTAAATAATTGTTATAGTAATTTTAGTTTGATATAATAGTTTTTTAGTAAATACTATATATTCTTGGAGGAATATACAATGCAAAAATTACTTAGCAAAGCGAGACAAGCTATAAATGATTTTGAAATGATTCAAGATGGAGATAAAATTGCTATAGGCCTATCTGGTGGTAAAGATAGTTTAACACTTCTTCATATTTTAAATAATTATAGAAAATTTTCACCTCAAAAATTTGATATTATTGCTATTACACTAAATCCTGGAGGAGTTGATAACTCTCCGTTATACGATTTATGCTCAAATTTAGGGGTTGAGTTTCATGAAATACAAACTAATATTAAAGAAATAATTTTTGATATTAGAAAAGAAAAAAATCCTTGTTCTTTATGTGCAAACTTAAGACGTGGAGCTTTAAATGATAATGCTAAAAAATTAGGTTGTAATAAAGTTGCACTTGGTCATCATAAAGATGATGCAGTTGAAACATTTTTAATGTCTATGTTCTATGAAGGCAGGGTTAGTTGTTTTTCACCTAAAACTTATCTTGATAGACAAGGTATTACTGTAATAAGACCAATGGTGTATATAGATGAATACATGACAAAAAAGGCAACTAAAGATTTTAATTATCCTGTTATAAAAAATCCATGCCCTGCTGATGGTCATACAAATAGACAAAATATAAAAGAACTTATTCAAAAACTTAACGTGGATATCCCTAATGTTAAAAGAAATTTATTTAAATCTCTAAATAACTCTGAGCAATTATTTATATGGGATAAGGAATCTATAAAAAAAATTTAGGACTCTTAATTAAGAGTCCTAAATTTTTTTTATAGATTCCTTATATAAATTTTAAATACAATTATCTATCCTATTATTTAAATTAAATTACAAACAAATCCTATTATAGTAAATATATATAATACAGTAGGAACTATTTTTTGTATCTTCACAGTATTTAAATAATATTTTAATATCCCATACAACATATATGCTGACCAAAATTTTATAAATAAATCATTTATACTTGAAATAATATTATAGTAAGTTTTATCCTTTATAATTAAGCCTAATATAATTGATAAACCTATAGTAACTATTGATGTAATTATATATCTAACATATAAAAGATTTTTAAAATATTTTTTATCTTCTATTGATCTACCTTCAAATGCATTTAATAAAATTTTAGTAAATAAGTATAGTACATTAACACATACCCAAGCTCCTACTAATGTAAAAAATATGCAAGATGCTGCTATCAACATATATAGTAAAATTTTATAATCACTAGCTAACTCATTTAGTACAGATAAACTTTCTGGAACCATAGAACTTTGTACAGTAATATAGATTAATGAAACAATAATAAGTAATCCAAATAAATATCTTAGTTTAATTGGTTCTTTCTTTTCTCCATATCCATTCATTACTTTAAAATATTCTTTAGGTTGTGTTATTAAAACTTTTAAATTATTCATAATTTCCCTCCTAATTGTAAATAGCTTTTATTGGGTCTAATCTAGATGCCTTATATGCAGGTATAATACCAAATATAATACCTACAATAATTGATGTAGATGATGCACCTAAAAAAGTTTTTATTGTAACTACAGGTTTAAAAGGCATAAACATTCCTGCTAGTTGTGATAGTAAAAATCCAATTAAAATACCCAATAATCCTCCCAATAATGTTACAAATATAGCTTCAAATAAAAACTGTAACATTATCGAATTTGGTGTAGCTCCTATAGCCCTTCTTATTCCTATTTCTCTTTTTCTTTCTGTAACAGATACATACATAATATTCATAACCCCTATACCTCCCACAAATAAAGATATAGCTGTTATAAAAGTAATAAACATTGTTATACTAGAAATTATTTTGGTAAATGCTTCAGTTGTACTTCCTGGATTAACTACCTCATAAGTTCCATCTAAATCAGAATGTTTCTTATCAAGAGACTCTTTCACAGATTTAGATACCGAATCAAAATCATATCCAGGAGCTATAAAAATATCTAATGATGATATTTGGTTTTTCTTACTTTTATTTTCTAAATTTTTAATCCTATCTATTGAAGATTTTTGTATCAAATCCTCACCAAATGAAAATAGACTATCAGACTTTTCTAATACCCCTATAATTTCAAAAACTGTCCCATTTAAACTAATTACTTTTCCTACTGCAAATTTTGGGTCTTCAAATAAAGTTTTTGCATTTTCATAACTTATAACTATAACATCATTTTTTTCATCACCTTTTTCAAAATATCTTCCTTCTAAAACATTTTTAGGCTTTTCACTAGAAAAAGGATTGCTACTTTTATCATCATAAGCAGTAGCTGAAATTGTTGCTTTCTTTCCTAGGAAGTTTGTATCTGAGTATACTATATCTCCAAACCCAGATGATTCTTCTTTTGATATTTCAACTTTATCTATTCCTTCAATCTGTTTTATTTCATATATATCTGAATCTAAAAAAGGTTCCATTGATGATATATCTGCTTCAAAGTTTTCAGGTCTAAAAACTACTTTAACTTTATTTGCATTTGTCTTTCCTGTTGCTTTTGATACTTTAGCTTTAAGTCCATCCCCCATCGCTAAAACTACTACTACTGAACTAATCCCTATAATAATCCCTATCATAGTCAAAAAAACCCTCAGCTTATTTGCTCTTAAACTCAACAGTGAACTCTTTATTAAATTTTTTATACTCATTTACTAGACCTCCTCAGTAAATATACCATCTTTTAAATAGACAACTTTTGTTGCATACTTTACAAGATCTGGGTCGTGAGTAACCATTATTATAGTTTTTCCTTCTTTATTTAGACCTTCTAATATATTCATTATTTCATTACTAGTATTGGTGTCTAACGCTCCTGTAGGTTCATCTGCGAAAATAAGTTGTGGGTCGTTAATCAATGCCCTTGCAATAGAGATACGTTGTTGTTGTCCTCCAGATAATTCATTTGGAAATTGATTAATTTTATCTGATAATCCCACCATATCCAGGTTGTCCTTAACTTTTTTTATTCTTTCTTTTTTACCAAATCTATTATCATAAAGAAGTGGTAATTCAATATTTTGATATATATTTAGATTATTTATAAGGTGAAATTGTTGAAATATAAATCCTATATTTTTATTTCTAAAATGAGATCTTTCAATTTCACTCAAATTAGTAACGTTCTCTCCATTAAATATGTAATTTCCATCATCGAAACTGTCAAGGAATCCTAATATGTTTAATAGTGTTGTTTTTCCACTTCCAGATTTACCCATAATCATTACAAAATCTCCATGTTCTATATCCAGGCTTAATGATTTCAAAACATGTAGCTTAGACTTACCAACTTTATAATATTTTTGAATGTTTTTAAGTTGTATAATTTTACTCAACTTCTTGACCTTCCTTCATATCTTTATTGGCATTTTCAACTATCTCATCTTTTTCCTTTAAGCCTGATGATACTATTGTAAATTTACCTTTATCACCTTTTGTTTGTATAAATCTTTTTTCTAATTTATTATGTTTTACTAAATACACATACTTTTTATCACCTTCAGATTGTATAGCAGTTGTAGGTATTTCCAATTCTTTTTTATCTGATTTAACCTTAGCTTGAACATGATATCCATTAACCACATCATCTTGTGAATCAAGTTTTATTGTAACTGGATAGTTTGCTATCATTGGAGTTGTACTTTCTCCCACTGAGCTAATTTGATCTTCTGGTTCCGTAACTATTTGATCTATTTTTCCATTAATTTTTTTATCATTAGCTAAAATCAAAACTTCTACAGGTTGATTTTTAGATATATTTTTTAACTCTCTTTCAGAAACTTGAGATTTTACATATAAATCTTTGCTTCTAAGTTTCAATAAAGATTGATTTTCTCCACTTTGTTCTTTATTTGATATACATACTATGCCTGCAAAAGGTGCATACTCATATGAATATTGTTGTTTCTTAAGTTTACTTAATTCCTTTTTAGTATTTTTAATTTGATTTTCTATTGGTTCTTTTTCTATTAATTGACTTTCTATTGATTGATTTGATACCTTATTTAAGTTATTTTTTTCTTTTTCTAGCTCTTTAATTTGATCTTCTAGAACTGTAATTTGATTTGATGTCTCTTCATTTTTGTATGTTATAAGTAATGCTCCTTTACTTACAAACTCTCCATTTTCCTTATTAATTGTATAATTTTCACCTTTTGTTGCATCTTTATAAAAAACTTTAGATTTAGTAGGTTCTACAACTCCATTTAAAAAAGTTCTCTTTTCATCAGGTATAGTATATTTTTTTATATTTTGTTCTTCTGATTTTTCTTTTTGTTTACTTTTTATCACGAAAAAACCAATTATTGCTACCCATACTAGAATTATTGCTACAACTACTACTATACTTTTTTTCTTCATTTTTACCTCCTCGTTTATTGATTTTACTTATTTATATAATTAGATTACCATCAAGTTATTTGAACTCAATGTTAACATATAAAAAAGCCCACTCCTAATAAAATGGACTAAGATGTCTTTTTTAAGGAGTAAGATTTACTTTTTCATCATTTTACTCCTTAAAAACCTTATTTGAGTCCATTTTTTACCTTTTTTTGTTTTTTTATGTTAGCATTCTTATAAAGTAATTCTAATTTTAATAAAAGCATATTATGTATCTAATGTTCTTTTATAGCTAGCCACTTAAAATAACCCACTTTATTTTATGCTTAAAATTAAAATTACTTTTTTAAATTAATTTTTTGTTTTAGCAAACTTTTAAATCTAAACTATTCGAATCTAATCTGAAGTCTGTATAGTGTGACAGCAATAATTTCAATTAAGTTAACTTAAAAAGTAAAAATTGTTTAGGTTCGTTTCCTAAGATTTAAATTTTATTTGATGTTTTTACTAATCTTATTAAATAAAAAATAGCTAACTATTATAGTTAGCTGTTTTTTATTATCTCATCTACTAATAATTTACTCCCATTTATAACAACAGATACTCCGTTACCAGGATGAGTTGATGAACCTATAAAGTATAAGTTTTCTACACTTTTTGATTTCATATGAGGTCTAAAGTAACCTATTTGATTTAAATTATGACCTATTCCAAAAGCAGTTCCATAAAAAGAATTAAACTTGTCTTTTAAATCTTTTGGAGTTAAATAACTTTCATACAAAATATTTTCTTCAATATCTTCCATTCCTCTAATATTTTTTAATGTTTTCAAAACTTTATTTCTAGTGAATTTAACTAATTTATCATCCCATATAAATTCCTTATAGCTTAGATTAGGAACTCTTAAGATTATACTTAAAATCTCTTCATTATTTTTACATATACTACTGTCAACTCTGCTTGGACAGTAAATATATAAAGATGGATCTTTTGGTATATTACCTATAAAAGGTGCTTGTATATTTTCTCTAAAGTTTTTACCTATATAAATATTATGTACTTTTAAATTTTTATACTTTCTTCTAAGGACTAGGTATATGATAAACGTGGAACATGAATAATTTAAACTTTTAATTTTTTCATGTGTATATCCATCCTTATTTTCTTTCTTATTTATTAAACTATTAACAGTATACGGAAAATCTGAGTTGCAAATCACCATATTTGACCTAAATATACCCTTATCTGTAACTACTCCTTTTGCAAGACCTTCACTTATTATAATCTCTTTAACATTAGTATTATTATATAAATTACCACCCATCTCTAAAAATACTTTTTCTAAAGCTTTAATATACGAATACATCCCTCCTTTTATATACCAAAGTCCATATACCTGTGAAATAGTAGGAATTAATGTATATAAATTAGATGACCTATATGGATCTATTCCTATATACATAGTTTGAAAAATTAAGTAATTCTTTAATTTTTCATCTTTTATATAATTTGCTATATATTTAGCAGAATTTAATACCGGATTAATTTTAAGTATTTTTTTCATACTATTAAAATTCACCATATCATTAAATTCTTCCATTGGTTTCTCCAAAAAATTTTCATTAGAAATTGTATACTTATTATAAGAGTTTGAAATAAAACTCAAATACCCTCTTGATAAATCAGTATCCATATTCTCTAAGTATTTTATAGTCTTACCTATGTCACTATAAAATTCATATGTGCTTTTATCATTATAAAATACTCTATACATGGTATCTAATTTTATTAACTCAATATAATTTGTATAGTCTTTATTTATGTAATTAAATAGTTCTATATATATTTGAGGAGTCATAAGTATTGACGCAGTTAAATCAAATTTATAACCTTGGTCATATAGTTGATTTAATTTACCTCCAATCTTATCTTCCTTTTCAATTATAGTGACTTTATATCCATTTTTTAATAGTCTAATCCCAGTACTAATACCTCCGATGCCTGCTCCAACTATAATAACATCTTTCATATATATTCCCTCCTCTTATAGTTAGATATTATTTCCATTATATCGGAGGATTATAATATGATTTCTAACATAATTAAGTTTATAACTAAAATGTCTTTTTATTAAAAATTCATACCAAGTACCACCATTATTAAGAATTTTGTATTTTAATGAATTTAGAGTATATAATATTTCCCAGGAAAATTTTAATTTACTTTATCAATTTTATCCTTAATATTAACCTAAATAATTTTATATTTTAATTAGTTCAATATAATTATCTAAAAATAACTAATTTGAAATATTTTAAGAAGTTATCAATTTAAATAAAAAAGAAGTAGCTTAAATATTTATGCTACTTCTTTTAACTCTGACTCTTTCTCTTCTTCTTTTTCTGACCTTTTCTTTTCTATTTTCTCTAAAACTCTATCAATTAATAATCCATTTAAAACTATAACTAACATAGAATAAAAGCCTTTCTCTAACCCAAATGTAAATCCACCTACTATGGCTACAAAAAGATCAACTATAAGAAGGGATACTCCTATATTAAGTGTTGAATATCTATTTAAAATTTTAGCTAGTATATCTGTTCCCCCTGTAGAAGCATTTATTGCAAATACCATAGCTAAACCTATTGCCGTTACTATAGTTCCCAATACAACAGCCAATAATAAATTTGTAGTTAAAGCTGTTGAATGCATTATTTTATCCATGAAATCTATAACTATTGATAACATAAAACTTGCATATATTGTTTTTAATCCAAAATCTCCACCTATCAAAATAAAAGCTACTGTAAATAATATTAAATTGCCTATAAAAATTATAGTTCCCATAGAAAACTTAGGAAAATAATGGTTTATTATAAGTGCTAATCCACTTAACCCTCCACCAGCTATATTATTAGGAGCGAAAAAATATTGAATTCCAACTGCAACTAAAATTACACCTATAGTTACAACCCCATACTCTTTTAAACCTTTCAAAAAATTAAATTTGGTCATGATGCGATTTCCTTCTTTCGTTGTCATATTTATTTTAAAAAGCAATTAATAGAATACCAAACTTTATATAAATTTAATAGTAAAAATATTAATATTCTACATAATTTTTTTACTATTATATCTTTTATTTTATATTTATGATATTTGCTGATTGTTTTTGTTTTTTTTTATATTTATTTGATTCTCGATTATTATTTACATTTGTTAATTTAGAAACTTAAAATTATATTAGTATAATAATTAAATTTAGGGGGATAATATATGAGTTTTGATACCACTGCTAAAAACAAAGCTTTATCTAATTTCTTAAATGAAAATTTAAATGATTTAAAATCTAAGGGATTATACAATAAAATCGATTCTCTTCAAAGTTCAAACGGACCTATAATAACTATAGATGGGAAAAATCTTATAAATCTATCTTCAAACAATTATCTTGGACTAGCTACAAATGAAAGGTTAGTAAATGCTACTATATCTGCTACAAAGAAGTATGGTGCTGGTGCTGGTGCTGTAAGAACTATAAATGGAACCTTGGATATTCACGATAAATTAGAAGAAACTATCGCTAAGTTTAAAGGTACAGAAGCTGCTATTGCATTTCAGTCTGGATTTAATTGCAATATGGGTGCTATACAGGGAGTTATGGATAAAAATGATGCAATTTTATCAGATGAGCTTAACCATGCATCTATAATAGATGGATGTAAATTATCTGGTTCTAAGATAATAAGATTCAAACACTCTAATATGGATGATTTAAGAAATAAAGCTAAGGAAGCTAGAGAAAGTGGTTTATATAAAAAAATAATGGTTATAACTGATGGTGTTTTCTCTATGGATGGAGATATTGCAAAACTTCCCGAGATAGTTGAAATATCTGAAGAATTTGATTTGATAACTTATGTTGACGATGCTCACGGTTCTGGTGTAACAGGTAAAGGTGCTGGAACTTGTAAACATTTCGGTCTATCTGATAAAGTAGATTTCCAAATAGGTACACTATCTAAAGCTATAGGAGTTGTAGGAGGTTATGTGGCTGGTTCTAAAGATTTAATTGATTGGCTAAAAGTTAGAGGAAGACCCTTCTTATTTTCAACATCTTTAACACCAGGAGCTGCTGCTGCTTGTGCTGAATCTATTAACCTACTTATGGAAGATGAATCTTTAGTTAACAAGGTATGGGAAAATGGAAATTATCTTAAAGATGGATTAAAAAAATTAGGTTTTGATATAGGAAATAGCGAAACACCGATAACACCTTGTATTATAGGTGATGAATCTAAAACTCAACTTTTTAGTAAAAGATTATTTGAAGAAGGAGTTTACGCCAAATCTATAGTATTTCCTACCGTTCCAAAAGGAACTGGAAGAGTTCGAAATATGCCAACAGCCGCACATACTAAAGAAATGCTAGATAGTGCACTTTCTATCTATGAAAAAGTAGGGAAAGAATTAGGTGTTATATAAAACATACTATTTTTAATTTGTAGGGGGTAAATTTATGAAAAAAATTCTTGTTACAGGTGCTTTAGGTCAAATAGGTTCTGAATTAACTGAAAAACTTAGAAATGAATATGGAAAAAGCAATGTTTTAGCTACAGATATAAGAGTTATGGAAAATAGTTCAGTTGTATCTGATGGCTTATTTGAAACTTTAGATGTTATGGATATAGATGCTATGGGAAAATTGGCCAAGGAACATAATGCAGATACTATAATCCACTTAGCATCTTTACTTTCAGCCGTCGGAGAACAAAAACCTCAGTTTGCTTGGAAATTAAATATGGGAGGATTGGTTAATGCTCTAGAAGTTTCTAAGGAAACTAAAGCAACTTTATTTGCTCCTAGTTCTATAGCAGCTTTTGGCCCTAATTCTCCAAAAGATTTAACTCCACAAGATACAATTCAAAGACCAAATACCATGTATGGTGTAACAAAAGTAGCTGGGGAATTATTAGCTGACTATTATTTCAGTAAATTTGGAGTAGATACAAGAAGTGTTAGGTTCCCTGGACTTATATCTTATGTAACACCTCCAGGTGGTGGAACTACTGACTATGCTGTTGATATATACTATGAAGCTCTTAAAAATAAAAAATATGAGTCTTTCATTGCTGAAGGAACTAAGATGGACATGATGTATATGCCTGATGCTCTACAAGCTGTTGTTGATTTACTTGAAGCTGATAGCTCTAAACTTATACATAGAAATGCATTTAATATAACAGCTATGAATTTTTCTCCTGAGGAAATAGCATCTGAAATAAAAAAACATATACCAGAGTTTGATTTTGGATATAATGTAGATCCAGTTCGTCAATCTATAGCTGAGTCTTGGCCGAATTCTATAGATCCAAGTTGTGCTATAAACGAATGGGGATTTAAGTTTGAATATGATTTAAGTAAAATGACTGAAGATATGCTAAAAAAATTATGTGAAAAAGGTGTTAATAAAGGTAGTTTACAAGACGCTTAATTTAATAAATCCTTTGTATAATAAAGTTAATTAATAAGTTCTTAAAATGTACAATGTAAAAATACTATATTGATGAAAAAATCTCTAAATCTTTCATCAATATAGTATTTAAATTAATCTTTATTTATCTCATTTTTATAATAATTATATCTTTTATCTATCATAGAAAACATTTTATAATAATTTTCCCATATATCTTCTACTTCATATGAAGAATTTAAGTTATAATCTTTAAATACCTCATTATAATCAGCTATATATTGACAGTAATCTTCCCTACTACTTAAGTAATATCCTAAAGTAAATTCTAAAGCTTTTTTATCAATAAATTTATCATCTAAGACTCTATTACATTTATTTAAGAAAATTTGTCTACCTGTTATTTTACGTTTCTTGAAATTTTCTATATCTTCTTTTAGAATATTTTTTAAAAATTCACTTTCTAAATTATTTTCTATAATCCATCCTAAAAATATTCCTATATGTGTAGCTGCATGTAATTTATCTAAATTATCTGGATAATTATCTCGATAATGCCAATCCATACTATCAATTATCATGTTCTATTCTCCCCTAATAAAATTTACTATTTACCTATATCTTCTGTCCTATAACCAATCTCTTTATTAGCTAACATATATCCCTCTTCAATCATATCATCTCTAGTTTTTGAAGTTCCTAATAAGGTATCTATACTCAATTGATTTCTATCTATAAAGTACTTATTAAGTAAAGATTCTTCTATATCATTTTGATTTCCTAGATTGCCTTCATGCAATATATACTTAATATTAAATCCATTTTGATTTAAATATCTTCCTAACATTATACTTCGATGACATCTTATTGGGTCTTGCATAGCAGCTAATAAAACAATTTTATACCCCATTTCAATCCCTTTTTTAAGTCTTTCTACTCCTTTTAGAAAAATATCCTCTTTTATAACTTTTGTAAAGTCTGCATATCCTTCTTCATTATAGGATTCTTTAGTTTGTCTTTTAGCTCCAAATTCATTTCCCATGTATATATAAGCTATATTATCTTTTTTAAGACTTTCTTTAAAAGCTTCTCTATTATACTGAATATTATATTTAGAATAAGGTGTTTCTCTTATATCTACTACGCAATTTATATCATATTTTTTTATCATACTTATAAACTTTTCATAAGGATAATTCGAATGTCCTATTGTAAATATCTCCATATAATCACCTCGTAAGCACATTTTCATCTAAGAACTACGATAACAAAGTATATCTAACTTAATATTTCCCAAATTTATATAAGTTTATTTTTAATTATAAAAAATTTGCTATAATATATTAACTTTAATTTATTTGTAATATTATATTATAAGCTTTTATTTATGTGTTCCATGTATAACTTTAAATCCTTCTTGTGATAAAAGTATTTCATGCTTATCATAATCTCTGCATTCAACTTTAGCACATAACGCTATATGTATTACATCTACATCATTTCTCTTAAGTTGATTTATTTTATTTTCCCAATCTTCATCTTCAAATATCATTTTTTTACACCCACTACAATAGAAAAAACTTTTAAGTATTGGTTTTTCATCTTTATAACATTCAAATGCATCTTGGGAGTTATTATAGGCATTAAAACACCCCGTTCCACTACATTTGTTCGAAAGTTTTCTACATGCCATAATAGCTATATTCATAAATCATCTCTCCTTATGTATTAAATTTGATGTAACTTTATTTTACTATACCACCTTCAGTTATTATACCTGTTATTTCATCTAATGTGGCAAACTTATAAAATTCATCATAATTGAACTTTTCATTTTCCATAACTAAATAATTTCTATTTGAACATTCAATTATCGTTTTTTTAGTATTACCATCTTCTAAGTTCACTGTACTTATATACCCAGTTTCTTTATTTATTCCACATAAACCTATAAAAGCTTTATCATAAGTAAATTTTCTAATATATCTATCAGCTGCAGCTCCTACTATAGCTTCAACTTCTTTGTTAAATTCGCCACCTATTAAAATAATTTTTATATTTTTATTCCTTTTTAATTCTAGTACAATTTCTATCATATTTGTAACTACTGTAATATCTTTATTTGTTTTATTTAATTCTTTAGCAAGTTCAAGGTTGTTGGTTGATGTATCTAGAAATATTACATCTTTATCTTCTATAAGCGTTATAGCATTTAAAGCTATTGATTTCTTTGCCTCTATATTTATATACTTTCTTTCCTCTACTTTTTTAATTTCAATATGATTTCTTTGAGCTATTGCACCACCATAGACTCTTTTTAAGTGACCTCTACTTTCCAACTCCTTTAAATCTTTTCTTATACAATCTTCAGTTACTGAAAATAGATTGGATAAATCCTTTACTTTTACTCTGCCTTTTTCTTCAATTATCTCTATAATCTTTTCATATCGTTCTTCTAAAAACAATTAATTCACCTCAAATTTAAAATCTATTTATTTATTATTTATTATTACTTATTATTATTTTTTATTGATTCTTTTTAACTACTATATTATACTAAAAATATAATGTTTTAGATATAAGGTAGCGTTATAAGTTAATTCTTAGCGTGATACTTTATATAAATACGTAAGTATAAAAAAAGCACTAATCAAAAGATTAGTGCTTTTTATTTAATTAATAAAAAATTATGCTTTTTTAACTACGCTAGATTTTAATTTCATAGCTCCGAATCCGTCTATTTTACACTCTATATCATGTCCATCTGCTGCATCTGGAACTAAACGGATACTTTTTACTTTTGTTCCTATTTTTATAGATGATGAACTTCCTTTTACTTTAAGATCTTTTACTACTGTAACCGCATCTCCATCATTTAAAACATTTCCGTTTACATCCTTTATAACTACTTCTTCTTCCTTAGAATCTTCTGGACTCCACTCATAAGCACATTCAGGACAAACTAAAAGACTTCCATCTTCATAAGTATATTCTGAATTACATTTTGGGCAATTTGGTAATTTTTCCATAATTTAAATTCCTCCGTTCATATTTAAATTTCTATCTCTTCATAGTTATATATAATATCATAGTCTTATCATATTGACAAATTTCCATCCAATATACACTTAAATTTCATTATTTTTTATTATTTTTCTTTGAAATTCATCATTTTACTCTTTATTTAAAAATATTATAAACATTTAGTATTACTATAGCTATAAGAACTGTATTAAATACTTTTACTATATTTTTTTCTGAAACAGATTTATTTAATCTATATCCAATAATTCCACCTAAAACCCCTCCTATAAGCATTATAGGTAACATTTCTAACTTATAGTTTGAAAATCCTGTAGTTAATGCTATAGATAATATCTTAGATCCTTGTGAGAAAAATATCACTATTATAGAATTCCTTGCTGCCTCGTTTGCTGACATTGAAAAGAGTATTGTAAATGCAGCTACATTCATTGGACCTCCACCTATTCCTAGAAAAGCTGATATAGCTCCTAAAAATAATCCTAGCAATCCAATTAAAGTTATATTGTTTATATTATAAGTTTTAATATTACTTTTATTTTTCATATAAATAAATACTATCAATAACAATATTATTAACATTACACTTTGTACATTATTTATAATATTAATATTAATTCTTGAAGAAGTTATTAAAGTCATTATTTTTTGACCTATAACTCCACCAATAATAGATCCTATAGCTACTATAATTGTATTTTTAGAATTTATTTTATTCTTTTTCTTTAATTGGTAAAATACTGTAACTATAGACATAATAAATATAGTTGAAGATGATAATAGATTTACTGTAGGTAAAGAATATTTACTCAATGCATCTAATGCAGGTTTTATTATAACGCCTCCACCTATTCCAGCTGCAGAACCTATTATCGTCGAAATAATCGCTATTAAAAAGTATAAAATTTCCATAGTGTAATACCTTAAGGTTTTATGTAATAAAATCCTTCACTTTGTTTTTTTGCAAGTTCCATAACTCCAGCTGGAACAACTTCTATAAACTCACAAAGTTGATCAGAACTTATATCTAATTTTTTTAAAGTATTATTGCAGGCTGTAAATCTAACCCCTTTATTTGAAAATAACTTCAACTTATCATATATATTTAAAGCTATAGCTTTCTCCTTAGTATAGTTTATTATAGCTTCTCCATGTACTAGCATTTCTAATGTTATTTTAGGGTCTAAATTTAATAGATTTTCTATATTTCCTAAAGCCATACTCCATCTATCTAGTTGATTGACATGTAATATAATTTTCATTTGGCTTTACCCCCTATTCTAATAATTTTTCTTAAATATTTACCCTATTAAAGATTTATACCCTCCATATAAATATGGTAACGCTACTGTATAGCTTATAATCATAATACTTTTTAATAAATATCATCTAAATTTTAGATACCTATATTGATTTAAATTTAGAACTTATCAAGGCTTTTAGGTAATCTTTATTTTCTTCTAATTGTTTAACTCTGTTTACATTAGCCCCTGATGGATGTGGAAACCCTAATAGTATTTGATTTTTATAAACTAGATTATCCTCACTTAATTTTAATAATACATCTTGAACAGCTTTTCCAAGCGGTATCAATAGTACTTCTTCCAGCTTATCTAAACTTTTAAATTCATTTATAAAATTTTCATAAACATACTTCATCAAAAACTCACTTTTTATTAATTTTGGAGTATGTCCTGAATAGTTTTGTTTATTTACAAAAACAGGATATGGAATTAGAGAAACAGTATGTAGTAAATAATCCTTATCTTCAAATAATTCTTTACAACTATTTATTTTTAAAGCATCATTAAGTTTTATTTCATCTAACATACCTATTATATTTTTTCTTAGGCTTCCACTAAATCTTCCAGCTACTTTACATTTATATTGTATTTCCTCAATACTAGTTCCCTTTTCAAATTCTTTTCTTGCTGTAGATATAGCCGTACTCATTTGTTGAAATCCCGGTGTTATTCCAATTATAAATATCTTTGCTTTAGAATTTAAATATTCATTATGCGGAGCATAAAAAATTTCCATATTACCTTGTTTTTCAATTAAAAAATTTTTGGTTAATATCTCATCTTTTGTATATTTATCCTTAATAGGCAGTTTCATAATAGCATCTTGATAATCATATAATGTCTTTTTCATAATACCCTCCTTTGATATATAAACTCTCAAATTTTATTCCAATTATATATTAATATAACTAAAAAAGCATCTTAATATTAAGATGCTTTCTTAAATTATATTGTTTTAATATTTTAATATCTAAATGGTGGAGTTGTATAAGGATATGCCAACAATGATAATGCAATCAAACTAGAAAGAGGAATAGCTCTTCTTCTATATCTTCTATATCTTCTCGAAAATCCAGACTGTCTTTTATTGTTTTGATTTTTACACTCTTTATCTACCATATCCTCTCCAACCAATACAGTCACATAGCTTCCATCTACATGTTCAATAATCCCGTCAAACATACGTCCATCTTTCATTTTAAATATAGCATGGTAATTCATTAATTTTTCACACTTATCATAAATTTTACATTCATATTTATTATAGTTTTCTTTATATGAATTCATTTTATCAACTCCTCCCTATCATAGTATTCATTTTTGCAATAAAGAACTCTGCATCTAAATAAATATTTCTCTTAACTTCTATAATTTTTTCTAAATCATGTAGCTGTTTTGAATACAAAAATTAAACTTATACTCTATAAAATTTTTATTGACTCTCCCTTTAGAGTAGATATTTCTATTTAAATACAATAAATTTAATTTTGGTTATATGAAAGGAAGTTTTAGTATGAAGAGGGTAATATATAGGAATATACTTGATTCAGATTATGAAATAATTAAGCAATTGATTGGAGATGCATTCGGCTTTACTGAATTTATTAAAGATAAGGAGTTATTAGATATAGTATTAAGTGGTTATCTTCAAGATTGTATTTTAAATAGTTCATTTAGTAATGTAGATCAAATGGATGATAAGGTAATTGGTTTTATTTTAGGAAATGCTAAAAAGGATAAAAACCGTATAAGTAATTATGGCAATCCTTTAAATTTTAACAACAACGAAGTTGATTTAATTATTTCTAATGAAGAAAATAAAAACTTATTTAAAGAGTTCTCAAAAATTACAGATACTTACAAAGAACTCATCAAGAAAAAAGAAAATACATTCCAAGGTTGTATACAGTTATTTGTCGTATCTGGAGAGTCTAGAGGTCTTGGGGTTGGAAAAAACTTGATTAAGTATTTATTTGATTATATGAAAAGTATGGATGTAAAATCTTTATATTTATTTACAGATACTAGATGTAACTATGGATTTTACGATAGTCAAAATTTTAATAGGATAGATGAAAAAGAGGTATATTTTGATTCTATATGGTCAAGTTTAAACATATTTCTATACAGCTATAATTTTTAAATACACTTTAGATTTTTATTAAAACTATTTGCATATATAATAAAAGACATAATATTTAAATTAAATATTATGTCTTTTTTGTAATTTTTATAAATAATATCATTTACTTGTGGTACGGTTCTCCGTACCGTACCCTACGGAGCGTGTTTTTATCTACTTTTATTCTAAATCTTCTTTTCTCCATCTATTAATCACGTCTGTAAAATCAATATTATTCCATTCTTTTTTCCATTCACAGTGAAATGCTATACTTTCTGACTCAGGTTCTGGGTTTGGCTTCTCTAGCTTAACTATAGAAGGTAATGGAACAGAATCACCTACTATTAAACACTCTCCACAAGATAAAGTAGGTAGTACGTCAGCTATTGAACTTGTATTATTAGGAAGTAAATGTTTTATATAACTTTGATCATTTACATTAGTTAATCTCAATACTGCAAAGTTATTACATTGAGAAAATATTGTATCTGATACTTCAGATGGACGTTGACTTACGACCATTAAGCTTAAACCATATTTTCTACCCTCTTTTGCAATACGTTCAATAGACTTTTTAGAAGCTTTATATTCACTTCCACCCTGCTTAGGTATATAGTTATGTGCTTCTTCATATACAATCATAAAAGGAATATCATTCTTCTTTCCAATAGAATGCATTAGTTTTGAATAATGAAATGTAAAATCGAATACCAATCTAGATATTAAACTAATTGTTATACTTAATACCTCAAACGGTATCCCACTTAAATCTATTATAGTAACATTAGATTTATCAATATATCCTAAAAATTGTTTTAGAATATCTTCAAAGTCATTCGACTTATATAGTTCTTTTGCTTCTCTATTTTTATATGGTTTAAGTAAAAATTCTAATCTTTTATCATTCAACTTAGTATCTAACCTAGATATAAATCTTTCAAATTCTCCATTAAATGGTCCGTTAGATGCTTTTGCGTCTTTTGCTGTACTTGTAGGACAAAAATTCTTTTTATTCTTAAAATATTCATTTCTATCCATTATTAGAGATCCACAATCTAATTTTGGTAATTGTTGTTCTCCTGCTTTTTTATTTATTACTTCATTATTTATGTTATATATGTAGTTATATACCTCAATAATATCAAAAAATATAGGTGTATCATATGTTATCTTTGATTCATCTAAATCTGGATTATGTTTTATCTTATTCATTATTACCGCATTCTTAAACTGAGATATTTGATTATGAGAATTATTTTCTCCACTTTCTATAAAAATTGACTCTAATTCTTCTGAATTCATTAACCAGTATGGTAATTTTAATGTATCTACACTAAGTACATTAAGATTAAAATCTTGGTCATCATATAACCTAAATGCCTTTTGGTATTCATCATGAATATCAAATATTATAATATGTGCATTTTTTTGATTCAATTTATGTATATTACTATTATTATTAATACCTACAGCATCCTGTAATATTTTAGCTACTGTACATGATTTCCCAGAACCTGTTGACCCGACAATCCCAATATGTTTACCAAAAAATTTATTACCATCTATATACATCTTTATATCTCTATTTTGACTTAATACCCCAAATTCAAAAGAAAATTGTTCATTCTCACAAAAAATTTGCTTTAATTCTTCATCCTTTATCAAATACACTTCTTCAGTAGGAGATGGTAGTCTAAGTCCACCCTGAAAAAATTCATTATTATCATTTATACATCCTATTGGCTGTAATTGTATTATATATTTAACCTCTGTATCACTTATCTGAGATAACTTAATATTTTGAATTGAACCTATTACAAAATTGCTATTCCCTTCTTTTACTTTTAAAAACTTGCCTATTTGTAAAACTTCTTTATTCTGTTCTAATGTATTATTGTCATCTATTATTAGATTAATATAACTTGGTGTACTTTCAATAACTCTTCCTATTATATTTTCATTTGACATAATTATATCCCCCTATAGTTAATTATTCTCAAGACTATCACTTAGCTTAAGTAAATATCTTAGTTCATTAAAATTTCTTATCGTTAATTGTTCCAGTTCTACATCCTGAGTATCTAAATCTTCATATTTTTTTTCGCTAATTATAAATAAAATATTAGGTTTAAATGTATTAATAGTATCTACTATATCATCACTGTATCCAGTAAATCTTATTGAAAATTCTTTCCAATCTGATTGCCCGTTTCTTCTTTGTATCTTTTTAGGTTCTCTCATCAGTGCATCCTTAAAAAATCGTTTACCTCGCATTCCATTTTCATATGATATATTTCTTCTATATAATCTTTCTTCTAGGTTATATATGTCTATCTCTAACTTAGTCAGTCCATCTAAACAAAACATTGGTGTTTCATGTAGTTCTATTTTGTAATTATACTTTAAATTATAATCATTTATAAATGTTATTAACTCTTCATCAAAATCTTCAATAGATTCTGCATCTAGTATAAAATTTACCACTTTGCTATTGTTTTTTAGTCTCGAATTTATCTGCATTCTTCTTTTATCCATAATCTTTTTATAAGATTTTAATTCTAATGTCCATCTAGTTATTGCTGTTCTTTTTTTGTGTTTTAAATTTTTTATAAAATCGGACTTCTTTATAACTCTATCTTCTTCACTATGTAATACACTTAAGTCTGCTATTTGTTGTATAGAATTAGGATAAAATAAATCTTCTATGTCTTGACCCGACAAGTCAGAACTTTCTAATTCATTTTTAGCTTTTTCGCATATATCTTCAAAACTCTCACCTAATACTAACTCAAATTTCTCTATAAATGATTCCATTCTTATGATTGGCTCCAATTCAGATAAATTTTCTATGTAATATGATGCAATCGTATCTTTTTCAGCTTTAGTGTTACTATCTTTTGTTATTAAATTTTGTATATTAGTACATTTCGGTACAATGATTTTAGAAATATACTTTGCTATATATTCTTTATTCTCTGTTTTAAATATAGATTTTAATTCGTCTATAGTAAGTTCTACTTTTCTACATTCTTCATCAGAAAAATATGCATATAAAGTATATTTAATATTTTCATTTTGATTTTCACAATAATGTACCATCATTTGTAATATTGGTTTGTATAAATCTGATAGTGTATATTTTCCTTTAGTTTCATGGTATTTACACTGTATTGCATTGATTAGTCCATTTGAATTTACATCAATATCTTCAATAATACCTTCAACTGTTATTTCATCATTATCTTCGCTCTCTAAAATTTTTAATAAGGTTAAATTAAATTGATATAAAAAACCCTTTATTGTATAATCTGCTGTTCTCCCCATTTAACTCCTCCATAGTATAATTACGATTTAGTTATAAGCTTAGATATATATTATATAATATTATTATATAATATTGTAATGTAATCCCATTTTTTTCATTTTATTAGTATAAAATATTTTATATAAAAAAGATGTTAATTTCAAATTAACATCTTTTTTTATATTTCAATGGTGAATACAGTTCACCATATGCATACTTGCTATTAAATTTAAGTTAAAGATACTGTTTTTGTTAAAAATCTCGCTCCCTTACTTGTGGTACGGTTCATTGTTATTTATTCTAAAAGATCTATAAACCTGTTCTAAAAGAATTAACTTCATAAGTTGATGAGGGAAAGTCATCTTAGAAAAAGATAATTTATAATCCGCTCTTTTTAAAACCTCATCCGCCAAACCTAAAGATCCTCCTATAATAAAAGTTATATGACTAATACCTCTAACAGCTAGCTTACTTATAGTATCTGCTAATTCTTCTGATGATAAGTTTTTACCATCAATAGCTAAAGCTATAACATAGCTATTATTTTTTATTTTTGATAATATTTTTTGTCCCTCTTTATTTTTTACAATCTCCATGTCCTTATCACTTAAATTCTCTGGGCATTTTTCATCGTCTAATTCTATCATATCTAGTTTACAGTACTTAGATAACCTCTTACTAAATTCTTCTATACCTAATTTTAGATATTTTTCTTTAAGCTTTCCAACGCTTATTATAGTTATATTCATAAATATCTCCAATCTTACAATCTATATATATCTGATGGCTCATCTCTTAAAAGCACATCTAACTTTAAATCTTGTCCAACTATCATATCATTTTGAAGTAATATCCCTTTTGAAGTTTCATATGCTAATTCAGGAAAGTTATTTTCTTTACTCAAATGTGCAAGTAATATAGATTCTGTTCCTTGATTAACTAAATCAACACAAAACTTAGCTGCTTCTTCATTTGATAAATGTCCTGTCTCTGACATTACTCTCTTCTTTAATGCGTATGGATAGGATCCCATCATTAACATATTTGGATCAAAATTTGACTCTAAAACTACTAATTTTGATTTATATAAATGTTTCTTTATGTTTTCTGTTATACAACCTATATCTGTTGCTATAGAAATTTTCTCTTGTTTATTATTATAAAAATTAAATCCTACTGAATCTGCTGAGTCATGTGATGTTGAAAAAGGTCTTACTATTAAATCATCTAGTGCATAAGTTTTATCATTTTCAAAAACCTTCATATTTTTATCTTGAATTTCTCCAAGCTTGTCCTTCATAGCACACCATGTTTTCACATTAGCAAATATAGGTAGATCAAATTTTCTAGATAAAATTCCAGCTCCTTTTATATGATCTGAATGTTCATGCGTTATAAAAATCCCTTTTAATGTACTTGCATCTATATCTAAATCCTTTAAATTGGTTGTAATCTTTTTACCACTAAGACCTGCATCAACTAAAATCTTAGTGTTCTTGCATCCAATATAATGGCAATTCCCGCTACTTCCACTTCCAATAGAACTATATTCTAGCATTCATTCACCTCTCTCTGTTGACAATCATAGATTATATTATACCAAAAAATTATAGCCTTAAAAAATTTTTTAAGGCTATAATCTAAAATTACTTATTTTTTCCTATTATCTTTTCTATATCGACTCCGTTTTTTTTCCATAATTCTACAAATTGAGTCCCATTTACATTTTTAAACTTATATGTTTTGTAGTAATCCTTTAAAACATCAAAAAATACCTTATCTCCAACTTCTTCTCTTATTTTATGAAATAGTACAGCTCCTCTAGTATATACATTTAAACTATATTCTGTTGAATTTTTATATTGGCTACTAGGTTTAAAGATATTTTCATCTGAATACGATCTACTTTGAGCTTCCATATTTTCAATCAATCTATCCAAGTACTCTTTTCCATACCTTTTTTCAAAATACAATATAGTAGAGTATTCCGTCAATGCTTCATCTATCCAAGGTTCATTAACTTCATCATTTCCAACTGTTCCATACCACCATTGATGTGCAGTTTCATGAGCTATCACATATTCTAATAAAAACTTGTTTTTGTTTGTATATAAATTTTTATCAATCATAGATATCATAGGATATTCCATTCCTCCTATATAAAAATCACTAGCTATTACTGAATATTTATTATATGGATATTCTCCAAATAGCTCACTAAATATTTCTATAGAATCTTTTGCAATTTTAGTACTTATCTCTGAAAATTCTGGGTTTAAATTGTATGTAGTTATTTCTATATCTTTTAATTTATCCTTTTTAACCTTAAATTTATCACTTAGAATTAAAGCAAAATCTCTCACACTTTTTGCTTCAATATCGTATAATGATTTTTTATTATCTGTCTTGGTTTCTACTATATTACCTGTACTTCCTACTATGTATTTTGCTGGCACTAAAATTTTGACCTTAAAGTCATTTATATCACTATAAAATGGATCACCTATAGTTTCATAGCTTTTTGTATTCCATCCCTTTTTATCATATACACATGCTATAGGGAACCAATTTGTTATATTTATAGTATCCTGACCATACCCAAATCTACCACAGGAGTTTGGTAATTTTATATTAAATTTCATATCTATGTAAATTGAATCATTTTTATCTAATGGTTTATCTAATTTTAATTCTAATATATCATTTTTTTCTCCTTGAATCTCATAATTTACTTTCTTTCCTTCAATTATTATATTTTCAATACTTATGTATCCCTCGTTAAACCCATTGGGGTACGCTTGATTCATCTGAGTTTTTTCAAATGGTGCAAATTCTTCCTTTGAAAAAGCATTTGGATATATATGAAAATATAAACTTCTTAACTTTGAGTTTGTATTATTGACATATTCTATATTTTGGTTGCATTTTAATCTTTTTACCTCATCTTCTAAAATCACCTCTATATTATATTTATTAAGTTTTTTATTACTTTCATTTAATACAGATTTATCAGGTGTTTTTCGCAAAAAAATTAGACCTGAAAAGAATATTATAAATATAAATGAAAATATTATAATAATACGATTTTTTTTACTAAAATCAATAATCAATTAAATTCCTCCTCTTTTATTTAAATGAACTGCTTTAATTTTTTCCAAAATAAATTTGTGATAGATTTTATGATATAATCAATTTGAGGTGATGAAATGTTTTTTAAAGAAGTCAATGAAATAGATTTAGGTCAAACTACTATTGATAACATATTTATAGATATATTTATGCCTATGGCTAATGGATTATACGTACAAGTTTATTTACTAGGCTATAGATATGCCTGTGATACGACTTCTAATCCTAATTTTGATAATAATTCTATTGCTAAAAACTTAAATATACCATTATCTGATGTATTGTCTGCCTGGGATTTTTGGGAAGAAAAACAACTTATAAAAAAACATAAAGATGAAGGAAATAATGATTTTAGTTTTTCGATAGAATTTTTAGATTTGAAAAAAATATATATGGAAAACATATTAAATACAAATCAATCTATACAATCAGACGTTAACAACATTGTTTCAGCAGGTGAAAATCCTCAAATTAGAAAAATGTTTAATTCAATAAATCAAGTAGTAGGAAGATATCTACAACCAAGTGAAAAAATATCAATCCTAGATATGATGGATAAATATAATATGAGTACAGATATGATTTTATGTGCTTATGAACACGTTAAGGAAAAGACAGGAACTTCTAAGCCGGTTAGCTACATAGAAGGTATTATAAGAAATTGGTATGATGCAAGCTTATATACCCCTGAAGAAGTAGAAAATAGCTTTTTAGAAAGAAGTAAAAGATTTATGATGTACAAAACTGTATTTAATGAGCTTGGATTTTCTAGACAACCTACTAGAGCAGAAAAAGAAGTTATGGATAATTGGTTTGATAAATACAAATTTGATATAGAACTTATTTTAGAAGCTTGCTCTAAATCTAAAAATATTTCAAATCCTTCAATATCTTATATTAATGGTATTGTTAAGAGTTGGAACGAAAAAAATATCAAAACATTAGAAGATCTAGCAGCATCTGAGGAAGAATTTAAACGTAAATCTGAAACGAAGAAGTCTAATTCTAGTACAAGTAAAGGTAATAGCCAAAAAGTAAAAACTAGATTCCACAATATAAATCAAACTTTCAATAAGTATAGTTCAGATGAATTAGAAAAAATACTTCAAGAAAGTCAAAAGGGAAAATTTAAATAATATATTTTAGGTAGGTGATTAGATGAAAGAAATAACACTTAGAGATATACTTACTTCATATGAAAGAAAAAGAGAACAATCAGAATGTGAACTAGAGGAAAGAAAAAAGAAAGTCTATTCTAGAATACCTGAAATAAAAGAAATAGATGATGAAATAGGATCTATAGGTTTAAAACTTGCTAAATTAGTTCTTTTAAATCCAAGTGATAAAGATAAAATATTAGAAGAAACAAAAACAAGAATGAATGACTTAAAATTCAAAAAAGAAATGATTTTAGCAGACAATAAAGTTCCTAAAGGTTATTTAAATCTTAAGTTTGATTGTGTCTTATGTAAAGATACAGGTTTTTTATCAAATGGACATAAGTGCAATTGTTTAAAGCAAAAAATAGTTAATGAAGCTTATAATATGTCTAATTTATCTAGAGTTCTCCATAATCAAAACTTTTCCACTTTTGATGCATCTATCTTTTCTCAAGAAAGAGATGAGTCAGCAGGAATGTCTCCTCAAGAAAATATACTTGAAATATTATCTATATGTGAGGGATTTGTTATGAACTTTGATAAAGATAATGGTGAAAATATGCTTTTCTATGGTGATACTGGTTTAGGTAAAAGTTTTATGTGCAACTGTGTAGCAAAAGAACTTTTAGATAAAGGTTATTTAGTAATATATCAAACTGCATTTAAAATGTTTGAGATTATAGAAGATTATAAGTTTAAAAGTACACATGATCATATAACTAAGGATAACTACTCTAATTTATTTGATTGTGATTTATTAATAATAGATGATTTAGGTACGGAACTAACTAATTCTTTTACTAATAGTGAGTTGTTTAATATTCTTAATACTAGACTCTTGTCAGGAAAGAAAACTATAATATCTACTAATTTATCACCAATACAGTTAGGCGACATTTATGCAATTAGAATATTCTCTAGAATATTTGATAGGTTCAGAATGGTTAAATTTATAGGAAATGATTTAAGATGGGAACAAAAAATGACTAAGTAGAAAATCTACGTATTTTCTATCTTAGTCATTTTTTAATTTTATCTATATTTAATTTTACCATCTCTGATTTCAATACAAACATCTGCCATTTTAGCAATTTCATTATTATGAGTTATCATAACTAAAGTTTGTCCAAATTCTTCAACACAACTGTTTAACAAATTCATAACTTCATCTGTAGTTTTACTATCTAAATTTCCTGTTGGTTCATCTGCAAAGATTATTTTAGGTTTATTAGCTAAAGCTCTTGCAATAGCAACCCTTTGCTGTTGACCACCACTCAATTCATTTGGAAATTTATTAATTTTATCTTTAAGTCCTAACTTATCAATTATATTATCTATATGTTCTTTATCTACTTTTTTATCATCTATTGATATTGGAAGTATTATATTTTCATATACATTTATAACTGGTATTAAGTTAAAACTTTGAAATATAAACCCAAACTCTTCACTTCTTAATTTTGATAAGCTATTATCATTTAAAATTGAAATATCTTCTCCTTCTAAAAGAACTTTTCCTGATGATATATTATCTAATCCCGCAATACAGTTTAAAAGGGTACTTTTACCACTTCCACTAGGACCTATTATAGCCGTAAATTTGCCTTTTTCTATAGATAAATTTATATCTTTTAATGCTTGTACTTTATTCTCACCTCTTCCATAAATTTTATTTAAACTTATTATATCTAACATGTTCGTCACAAAATCCCCACCTTTATTCATTTGTATTTAAACCTTCTACTATACTCATTTTTTCTATTTTCTCTTTACATAAAAACACTGCTATTAAGCATATAATTATAGATACTATTAAAAACTCAAAGCTCTCAAATATAGGTAATACAAACTTAATATCTTCCTTAGCTCCAAATACTTGTCTCCTTGCCAAGTTATCAAGTTTATTAAATTCATAAAGACTATGACTTGCAAATACGCTAGCAACTATAGATGCAAAGACTGCATACATTATATTTTCTTTTATAATCATATTTTTAAGTTTTTTAGTACTCATTCCTATCGCTCTTAATGTTGAAAGTTCTTTCATTCTAGTCATTATATTCGCCTTTATTATGCATAGCATATTTATAGAAGATATTAAGAGCATTAACCCTACAATTACCAATGTTTCTTTTGTATTTTTTTCAGTTTGTTTAATATAAAAGTTTTTGTAATTATATTTACTCTCTACTTTTGAAAATGGATTTTTACTTATAATTTTAGATATTTCATTTTCAACCTTTTTATCGCTACCTTTTTCAATTTGTATATTTATTTTATTGTAATCATTCTTTCCACTTATATTTTTAAAGTCTTCTTCATTTAATACGACTTTTATTCCACCAGGAAGACCACCTTCTTGTAAAACATAATCTCCATTTAAAATACCAGCAACTTCTACTTTTTCATTTTTATACTCTAATTTATTATTTTTTATAGTAGGAATTTTTATATCTATTAAATCTCCTATTTTCATATCATTAAGCAACTTTGTATTAGGAGAATGCTCTTGAATAGAATAAAAATAATTTGTTACTAAAGCTTTTGGGTATTTTCCCTTACTTTTATTATTTATGTTTTCTCCATTTTCAATATACTTATCTAAATTTTTCAAGCTATTGTTACTATGTCCTTCAATTTCTAGAGATTCTTCTAATTTTTTACTTTCATCACTTATCCCATTTGAACTTTTATATTTTGTGGTTAAGTCTTTCGAATTTACTAGGAAGTATCCATTTAACGCCATAATTGGATTTACATTTTTTACTCCTTTTATTCTTGAAATTTTTTCTATTTCATCTTTGCTATATTTTATAAAATCTGAGTTAGTATTATTGTAATTGTTAAATACCTTTATATCGTTATTACCCATCATCATAACAGGCATTTGGTTATTATTCGAAGTTCTATCTTCACTGTTTTTTAAACCCATTGTATTTATAAAAAGCATCCCTCCTAAACTTATAGATATAATACATAATATTGTCCTTACTTTATTTCTCCATAAGTTTTTATAAGCCATCTCTCCTGTGAATCCAAATATTTTTCTTATTAATTTATAATAAAATCTATTTTTTTGTCTTTTATTAACTTTATCACTGCTTCTAATGGCATCTATTGGTGATATTTTTCCGCTTTTATATATTGGAACTAGGCTAGATATTAATACAGCTATAATAGCCATTATCATAGGTTCTAATATACTTACTTTACTTATATAGAGGTGTACAAATTTTTTATAGATAACATAAAAACCTAAATAAGATGATACAACTCCTAACAAGAATCCAAGTAAAAGCCCTAATATTAAAACTACAACACTTTCTATGAGTATCATAAGTCTTACTTTACTTTTAGATAGACCTATTGCTCTTAAAATTCCTATTTGTTTTGTAATATCTATAAGAACAATACTGAATATATTGGATATAACTAGCGTTGCCGCTAACATAGGGTATAGTTTTTGTCTTAGTATATATAAAGTTGTCTTTGACTCTTTATACTCATTTAATGCATCTGTTAATCCCACATTTACTCTAAACCTAAAATCATCTAACCCATACTTATTTATCATTTCATAAACTTTACCAAAGTCAGGTTTTGATGTATTTAAATATAAAACACCATTATGAGTAACTAAATTATTTGGTAAAATAGCTTCATTAGAATTATCTTTTGTAAAAGCTTTTACTCCATGGTCTTCACCTCTTGATTCGTTATAAAATTCATATGGCTTTTTAACTATACCAACTAATTTAAATTTTTTATCTTTACTAAATATTTGATTTTCATTATTTTTATCTACATAGTATTTTACAATTTTAAAATCAATTTCTTGATTTAAATCATCATTCAAGTTCATTTCTTTTAATGCTTTTTCTTCCAGTACTATTTCATTTGTATTTTTAGGTCCATTTCCTTTTATTAATTCATATCCATAAGAATCTAAAAAATCTTTACTATAAGAATTTAATTGTAATGATGTTCCATTTTTTCCTACAATTTTACCTAAGCCTAATACATCATTAATTTCAGTTACTTCTTTATCTTTTTTTAACTTATCAACTGTATCATTTTCTAAATTACTGTATTCAACATGATAGTCACTAAAGTTTTTATATGCTTGTTCAATTTCAAATTTATTTTGTGTTTCTGGTATAACATTTAATGCAAAAACTAATATTACTGCTAGTGCTATACTTGTTATTAGTGCTATCGTTCTTCCTTTTTGCTCTTTCATATAAGCAATTGCTAACTTAAAACTAATTTTCAAAATATCCCCACCTTTTTATAATTACACCCTTTACATAACTCTGCTTTAATAATTTCTTATAAAAACTCGCTTTGCTCATGTCTCCAACGCCCTTGAAAAATAGGTGTGTTGCTTAAGTTTATAGGTTTAAAATTATATTTATCCACATTTTAGGATTAAATATAATTTTCTATGAATTAAAAAAGCAAGGTGTTATCTTTTGTATTTAAAAGATAACACCTTGCTTTTTTTGCTTCAATATTTATGGTACAACTGGTTCTTTTTCATCCTCAACTGTCATGTTTTTATTTATTGGTATATAAATTTGTAATAAAAATTCACTTTCAAAATTTTCTATTTCTAATTCTCCATCATATTTTTTCAATGATGACTTAACACTTTTTAGGCCTATTCCATGAATGAATTTATCTTTTTTACTAGTTATTATTTTATTGTTTTTTATTTTTACTTTATTCATTTTAGAGTTTTCACATCGTATAACATAGTATGATTTTACTACTGTTCCCCTTATTTTTATATATCTTTCATTATTATTTACCTTGTTACATGCTTCTATAGCATTATCTAATATATTCGAAAATATGCTACATACATCTGTCATTTCTATAAAACTACATTTTGAAAAATTGATATCACAAAATAAATCTATATTATTTTTATTACAAGTAGCCTGTTTTTCATTTAATATAATGTCTAATATCATATTTCCTGTATTGTATATTTCTTTAAATCCATCTATGTTTTTTCTAATACTATCTATATATTTGTTTATATCTCCTTTATCAGAACTCATACTTTTTATGCATAGCATGTGATTGTTCATATCATGATAAAGTCTTTTTACTCTGTCTTGAGATTCTTGTAGATTTAAGTAGTAATTATATTGTATATCTACTTTTTCTTTTAATAAATTTTCTTCACTTTTTTCTTTAATATCTTTAATGATTTTAAAAACCACCATTAAAAGTAAAATACTACTCATAAAAGATAGTTTAGGTGTTATATTTATATTAAATAAATCAAGTCGATTATCATAGTAATCAACTCTAAGTGTATATGTCAATATAGGTAAGCTATTCATAAATGCTACTGCAAAATTGCTTAATATACATCCTATTATAAGTATTATATTTACTTTTTCTTTATCAGTATTTTTAATTACTTTTATTATATTAATAAAACTTATGTTTACAAAAACCATTATTAAGTTATTCGCTGTAAATATAATATCTACATCTTTTTCTAATATATCATTTCCATACAAAGAGTGTCCTGTTACAAAAATTGATACTATTGTTAATACTAAATCATCAATAATATAATACGATATAGTATAAATAAAATAAGATGATATGACCTTAAAATTACTCATTTGATAATTTAGCTTTATAAATAAAATAAATGATACCCATTTTAAGTTACTAATAAAACCATAATACTCAACTGCTCTATTAAATATAACTATAGAATCTAATATTGCAATTGATAAAAATAAAATATCCAAGTATTTTTTTTTATACTTTCTTTCTTCTAGAGAATCTAAAATTTTTATAAAAATAAAATATTGTAAAAATGTTGATATGCCTATAGCTACCCTTGATATAAAATCAAATTCTAACATAATTTTTCTCCTAATGAACTTAAAAATCTACTTTTAAAATCTTTAAATCTATGTCTACTTACCAATACTTCTTCTTTATTTTCAAGTATAGCTACATATTGTTTTATATTTTCTACATAATCTATATTTACTAGAAAACTTTTATGACATCTATAAAAATTATGGTTTTGTAATTCTTCTTCTATTTTATCCATAGTCATTTTTGTTTCATAAACTTTATTTTCTGTATGTATACTCATATCTTTTCTTTGTATTTCAATGTATGTTATATCTGCCATGTTTATTTTATAAGTTTCACTTTTATTTTCAACTAATATAAACTTATTTTTTTTATTCATAACTTCATCTATGCAACTTAAAATATGTTTTTTTAATTCTTCATATTTTATAGGCTTTAATAAATAACGATAAGCCCTAACCTCATATCCTTCTTGTATATATTCAATAAGTGATGTTGTAAAAATTATTTCTGGTTTGTTTTTATCTATTTCTCTTATTTTTCTAGCAACATCCATCCCATTTATTTTCTCCATTTGAATATCTAATATAAATATATCTGTATCTTTAGGATAGTTATTTAATAATTCTTCTCCGCTTTTATATATTTTTAAATTGTACTCAATACTATTTTCTTCTAATATACCTTTAAGAAATTTCTCTAACGTTTTCTGATGTTGAATTTGATCTTCGCATAAAATTATTTCTATCATATTATCCCCTATATCTATATATCTTTTTATGTTCTTATAAAACTATTATACCTAATTTTTCCATAAACCTTAAGGTGTACTGTTTTTTCGCACAAAAAAAACTCCTGGATAACATCCAAGAGTTTTTAACTGGTGGGATTAACAGGGCTCGAACCTGTGACCCCCTGCTTGTAAGGCAGGTGCTCTCCCAGCTGAGCTATAATCCCAAATTAGCTGGTGACTCATAGGGGAATCGAACCCCTGTTACCGCCGTGAAAGGGCGGTGTCTTGACCGCTTGACCAATGAGCCATATTTTTTACATAAAAAAATGGTGATCCATCCGCGACTCGAACGCGGGACACCCTGATTAAAAGTCAGGTGCTCTACCGACTGAGCTAATGGATCATCTTTTTTGTGGAGCTAGTGATAGGAATCGAACCTACAACCTGCTGATTACAAGTCAGCTGCTCTACCGTTGAGCCACACTAGCATAGTGTATTTGGCGACCTGGAAGGGACTCGAACCCTCGACCTCCAGCGTGACAGGCTGGCATTCTAACCAGCTGAACTACCAGGCCGCATTATTGGTGGGATTAACAGGGCTCGAACCTGTGACCCCCTGCTTGTAAGGCAGGTGCTCTCCCAGCTGAGCTATAATCCCACAATTAGTTGGTGACTCATAGGGGAATCGAACCCCTGTTACCGCCGTGAAAGGGCGGTGTCTTGACCGCTTGACCAATGAGCCATAAATGGTGATCCATCCGCGACTCGAACGCGGGACACCCTGATTAAAAGTCAGGTGCTCTACCGACTGAGCTAATGGATCATTTTTGCTGAGATGTTGTTTCGACTTTTTTCGTCCGCCGCATCAACAAATACTATTATATTAGCTTTATTAACTTTCGTCAACACTTTTTATAATTTTTTTTTATTTTTTTAACTAATTTATCTAAATACCCTATTTTTCAATGGTTTAATCTAATATTGTATATGTATTTTTTGTTAAATTAATAAAAAAATATTATATTTTTTTATTAATTTTTTTATTTTAAATGTAAAATATTTTTTTGATATTTATTATATAATATAAATAAAATTATAAAAGGGGGACAATTTATGAACATTATAAGAAAAGAAAATTATACATTTACATTTTCAAATTCAAACAAACCAGTTTCATTTATAAAACCTGGAAATAATATTGTTTTCGAAACTCATGATTGCATGTGTAGTCAAATTTCTTGTGAAACTGATAATTTAGATGGAATAGATTTTGACAAGGTTAATCCAGCAACTGGACCTTTATACATAGAAGGTGCTATGCCTAATCAAACTCTGAAGGTAACTGTACAATCTATCGACTTAGATAATTATGGAGTTGCCATGACTGGTCCTGGAGTTGGAGTTCTTGGAGAAAAGTTAGATAAAATGACTCATAATATATTAAATATTAAAGAAAACTCAGCTATATTTAAAAATATAGAACTTCCTTTAAATAAAATGATTGGTGTTATAGGTGTAGCTCCAAATTCTGAACCTATAAATTGTGGAACCCCTGGAAGTCATGGTGGAAATATGGACTGTAAAGTTATAGGTGAAGGTTCTATTGTGTACCTCCCTATATATACACCTGGAGCTCTTCTTTCTGTTGGTGATGTACATGCAGTTATGGGAGATGGGGAAATTGGAGTAAGTGGAGCTGAAGTAGGTGCAAAGGTTGACCTTAAAGTAGACTTAATATCTAATTTTAAAATTAATAATCCTATAGTAGAAACTGATGATGCTTATTATACGATAGCATCTGCACAAACATTAGATGATGCCTATAAAATAGCAGTTGAAGATATGTTTGAAATTTTGCTTTCTAAATGTAGCTTAAATAAAAATGATTTAATCATGCTTATGAGCCTAACTTGCGATATTGAAGTTTGCCAAGTTGTAGATCCTCTGAAAACCATAAGATATAAAATAAAAAAGGAAATTCTAAAAAAACTTAATATAGATAAATTAATATAAATATAAAAAAATAGTTAATGCTTGGCATTAACTATTTTTTTATATTTTAAATTAGAATATATTCTTTCTTATTATAGTTTGAGCTCTGTTTGGTCCAACTGAAACCATATCAACACTAACTCCAACTAACTCTTCTATCTTAGCTATATATTTCTTAGCATTTTCAGGAAGATCTTCATATTTTTCTACATTTGTTAAATCATCTGACCAACCTTCTAATTCTTCATATATAGGCTCACATTTAGCTAAGTCTTCTAATGAAGCTGGGAACTCTTTTAATACTTTATCTCCCATTTTATAAGATGTACATATTTTAACTGTATCGAATCCACTTAAAACATCTAGTAACATTAAAGATATACTAGTTAATCCGTTTACTCTTGCTGCATATCTAACTATTACAGCATCAAACCAACCACATCTTCTAGCTCTACCAGTAGTTGTTCCAAATTCTCTACCTTGAGTTCTTATTTTGTCACCAGTCTCATCATTTAGCTCTGTAACAAAAGGACCTTCTCCAACTCTAGTTGTATAAGCTTTAACTATACCTACTACATCTTTTATCATATTTGGCCCAACACCTGCTCCTATAGAGAATCCTCCTGATGTTGGATGAGATGATGTTACGTATGGGTACGTACCTAAATCTAAATCTAGTAATGTACCTTGAGCTCCTTCAAATAATACTTTCTTTCCTGCTTTTATAGCATCATATACTATAACTGAAGTATCATCTACATAAGGTCTTATTTGTTCAGCATATCCTAAATATTCATTATATATAGCATCAAAATCAAAACCTTCTGCTCCATATATATTTTTAACTAATTTATTTTTATCTTCTATTTGAGCTTTTAGCTTTTTAGCAAATATATCTTTATCCATTAAGTCACATATTCTTATACCAGATCTCTCTGTTTTATCCATGTAACAAGGTCCTATTCCTTTTTTAGTTGTACCTATTTTATTGTCTCCTCTAGCTTCTTCAGCTAAAGCATCTAACTCTTTGTGATATGGGAATATAACATGCGCTCTATCACTTATTTTTATATTTTTAGTATTTATGTTATCTGCATTTAATTTAGCTAACTCTTCTAAAAATCCTTTTGGATCAAATACTATTCCGTTACCTATTACATTTATAGTTTCTGGATTTAAAACTCCTGATGGTATTAGGTGTAGTGCATATTTCTTTCCTTCAACAACTAATGTATGTCCTGCATTATTTCCACCTTGTCCTCTAACTACTACATCAGCTTGTGTAGCTAAATAGTCTATAACTTTACCTTTACCTTCGTCTCCCCATTGAGATCCTACTATAGCAACAGTTTTCATATTAATTCACCTCTATTTTATTATTCGAACACTTACTTTATTATTCTACCAAACATTCGCTTTATTTTCAAAACCTTTTTTATTCACTTATTTCGTTTAGTATGTATTTTTCAATTTTTTCTAAGCTTTCAAGAGACTTTATTTCATTTTCTCTAGAAACTATAAAGTTCTTAACTTTGTCTACATCATTTTCTTGCTTTATTAGAATATTATCTCCTGTCATTGTATTTGTAATGTATATATTTAAATTATTATTATCTTTTTTTCCAAATATAATTAATGTTTCTTTTATTTTATTATCTATAATTCTACAAATATTAATTTCTTTGTTTATAAACTTTATATTTGGATATATATATATTATATTTATCATTTTTTCTCCCCCGTTAAATAATAATTTATACTACTGAACTAAGAAAGCAAGCTTTTATAGCTTGCTTTTTTTATCCACAGTTATCCACAATCGTCTTGTGGAAATTGTTAATACTTTTTGTATTTATATTTCAAAATGCATTTTACTTTACAAAAAATATCCACATTTGACATTTTATTTTTAATCTATCAACATGTGGATATTTTTTTATTACATTTCTCTAGCTTTGTTTGCAAATTTTTGTATTTCACCTAACCATACTAATTCAACAGACCCAGTTTCTCCGTGTCTATTCTTAGCTATAATAATTTCTCCTATATTTTTTCTATCCGAATCTGGATGATAATATTCATCTCTATATAGGAACATTACTATATCAGCATCCTGTTCTATAGCCCCTGACTCTCTTAAGTCAGCAAGCATAGGCCTATGGTCTGATCTTTGTTCAGGTGCACGTGATAACTGAGATAATGCCACTACAGGGCAATTAAGCTCCTTAGCTATCACTTTTAAAGATCTAGATATTTTAGATATTTCTTGTTGTCTACTTTCATTACCTCCATCACCTTCCATAAGTTGAAGATAGTCGATAAGAATTAAATCTAAACCTTTTTCAATTTTTAACTTTCTACATTTAGATCTTAACTCACTAATTTTTATACCTGGCGTATCGTCTATATATATACTAGCATTAGATAAGACTGACATAGCATCTATAATTCTTGGCCAGTCATTTTCATCTAGGCTACCATTTTTTATCTTTTTTAGTTCTACATGAGATTGGGCAGATAACATACGTTGAACTAATTGTTCTTTTGACATCTCTAAACTAAATACAGCTACAGATGCATTTCCTTTAAGGGCCGCATTTTGTACTAAGTTAAGAGAAAATGCAGTCTTACCCATAGCAGGACGAGCCGCTACAAGAATTAAGTCTGTTCTTTGTAAACCATTAGTTTTCTTGTTTAAGTCATCAAATCCAGTAGTTATTCCTGTTATATCTTCTTTATTAGTATATAACTTTTCAATCATATCATACGTATCCATAAGAACAGAATTTATAGATTGAAAATCTTCACTAGATTTTTCTTGAGATATATCAAATATCTTTTTTTCTGCTTTTTCTAATAAATCTTCTACCTTTATAGAACTATCATATCCTGAATTAAGTATATCATTTGATACCTTTATAAGTTTTCTAAGCACAGATTTTTCTTTTACTATGTCTGCATAATATTTTACATTAGAAGTTGTTGGTACTATTGTTGATAAGCTAGTTATATAACTTATGCCACCTATATCTTCCAAATGACCTTGCTTTTTTAACTCTTCTGTAAGTGTTATTAAGTCTATAGGTTCATTTTTATTGTTTAATTTCATCATGCATTCATAAATTATTTTATGTGCTTCTTTGTAAAAATCTTCTGGCTGAATAGTTTCTGTAACAGTAATTATTGCCTCTTTATCTAATAGTATAGACCCTAATATAGACTGCTCAGACTCCACACTATGTGGAGGAATTCTACCTACATCCTCCATTTACCTCACCTCTAGTGTTTTCTTATTGTTTTTCTTTTACATCTACTCTCATCTTAGTAACAACTTTTTGATGGATTTTGATTTCTACAAATCTTGATCCTAAAGTTCTTATTGGTTCGTCTAACATTATTTTTCTCTTATCTACTTCTATTCCATGCTCTTTTTTTATTTGAGCTGCTATGTCTTTAGAAGTTATTGACCCAAATAATCTTCCACCGTCTCCTGCTTTAGAGTATATAGTTACATTCATCTCTTCCATTTTTTTACCTAATTCAACTGCTGCTTCGTACTCTTTTTCTTCTTTTATTTTTTGAGATGTTTGCTTTTCTTTTAATTCTTTTAATTCTGTATTTCCTGCTTGAACTGCTAATTTTTTAGGAAATAAAAAGTTTCTAGCATATCCATCACTAACTTCTTTTACTTCTCCTTTTTTTGCTGTTCCTTTTACGTCTTTTAAGAATATAACTTTCATTACTCTTCTTCCTCCTCTAGATATTGTTTTATGATATCTGATACCATCTTATATCCTTCTTCTAAAGATACATTTTCAAGTTGAGCTCCTGCTATATCAATATGGCCTCCGCCACCTAATTTTTCCATTAAAACGTGTACATTAATAGAACCTAATGATCTTGCACTTATAAATATAGTTCCACTCTTTGTTTTCCCTAATACAAAAGATGCTTCTACATCTTTTATACTTAAAAGTTCATCAGCTGCTTGAGCAACAACTACATTTATATTATTTATATCTGCTTTACAATAAGCTAAACAAATTTTATTATTTATAACTTTAGTGCTTTGCATTATTTCTGCTTTAGCTATAAAGTCTTTTAAATTTGAGTTAAATAGTTTTTTAACTTCTATTGTATCTGCTCCTGCTTTTTTCAGATATGAAGCTGCCTCAAAGGTTCTAACCCCAGTTTTGAAAGCAAAGTTTTTAGTATCTAAACTTATACCTGCCATTAATCCTTCTGCTGTCAACTTGTTAATTTTCACATCATCTTCCATGTATTGAACTAATTCAGTAACCATCTCACATGTAGATGATACATAAGTTTCATGGAATAAAAGAACTGTATCATTTATAAATTCAACACCTCTTCTATGATGGTCTATTACAACCACTTTATCTGAAATTTCTAGTAATTCAGGGCATTCAGTAAAGTTTGGTCTATGTGTATCCACTACTATTACTAGTGTATCTTTAGCACAATTTTTAATTGCTTCGTCTTTATTGACAAAAATATTTGGATAGTAATCTGATGATTTTACTCTCTTTATAAATTCATCAATAGAATCATTTGTGTTGTTTAGCACTATATTAGCACCTTTATTGCATGATTTACATATGTCATAAATCCCTACTGCTGCACCCATAGCATCCATATCAGGGTACTTATGACCCATTATATATATATCTTTACTTTCAAGAATTATCTCTCTAAGAGCATGACCTATTAATCTAGATTTTACTTTTGTTTTCTTTTCAACTGCTTTAGATTTACCTCCGTAGAAAATAGATCTATCTTTTGTTTTTATTACAGCTTGATCTCCACCTCTACCTAGAGCTAGGTCTAACGCACCTTTGGCTAATTTAAAGTTTTCATTAATTGTTTTGCCTTCTATACCTATACCCATACTTATTGTTACAGGCAAGGTATTTCCTTGATCTATTTCTCTTATCTTATCTAAAATAGAGAATTTATCAAATTCAAGTTTATCAAGTTCACTTTTACTCAATACTAAAAAATATTTATCTTTAGCTGTTTTTTCAAGAGCTCCATTGCAGCTAACCTCTAAAGATGCTAAAATCTTGTCTATTTCAACATTCATCAGTGGTCTTCTCTCCTCTGGCGCACTTTGTAAAACTTCCTCATAACCATCAACTTGAATTGTAGCTACAACATTTTGTTCTTCATTATATTTAGTTTTTAAATTTAGATACTCAGTTTTGTCTATCCAGTAAAGCATCATTAGATATTTAGTTTTATTTTCTTGGTCACTTTTAACCACGTTATAAACTATAGTATAATTTCTACCTTTATAGTTTATATCCGTATACAACTCTTTGTTTTCATTTAAAACTTTTCTTAAATCTATGTTTTTAACAAGATTTTCTATATTCATACCCAAGGTATCTTCTTTCTCTGTCATTTCATGGAATTTTGTATTATACCATGTAATGCTGCCATCAAACTCTAGTATACACAACGGTATTGGCAAGTTTAATATAGCCTTTTTAGTAACTTCATCTATATCTACAGCTAAGTCTTGAATATACTTATTCCATTCTTTTCTTCTTATATCTCTTGATCTCCAATTATGAAAAACAATATATACGAATAAAATAAATATAGCTGTCCCTATATATATATTAAAATATAGTAAAATAAGACTAAGAATACCAATTACCACTATATATGCATTTGTCTCTGGCATATTAAATTTAAAGGTCGACTTATCAAACATTGCTACCCTCCTAAGTGGATTTGTAGTTTCTCACCTTTCTAAAGTCAATTGCACTATCTAACATTCCTACAAAACTTAAAATCATTGTTCCCGATAATAAAAATACAGCCATTATAGCAAATACTATTTTACCTGGTGATTTCTTTTTCCATTCCTTTATATAGTAAATAGATACAGATATCCCTTGTAATAAAAACATAACGCTAAATATTAGCTGAATATT
The DNA here is from genome assembly GCF_000953675.1 of Paraclostridium sordellii. Lineage (NCBI taxonomy): Bacteria > Bacillati > Bacillota > Clostridia > Peptostreptococcales > Peptostreptococcaceae > Paraclostridium > Paraclostridium sordellii. The sequence continues at coordinate 3,268,552 of NZ_LN679998.1, forward strand.
TAACATTATAATATCAGTATATAGCCCTGTATTTAACATCTCTAATCCCATTATTCCTAGGTATAATAAAAGAGATATTATTATAGCATTTCCTGGTAAATAAAAGTCTGAGAACTTTGGTAAATCATAACTTAATTTCTTAATTCTTCTTAAAATAAAAGCTTCTAAATAATATGTTATTAATGATGCTATTATGCTGTATACAAATAACATACTTGGTATTATATTTTGTATAAAACTGAACATTTGCTTTGATGTCATACCATCCTTTGGAAGCATATTTGCACTTTTCATTATATCAAATTGAGTTTCTATACTAGTTTTCATCATTTCTAATAATTGTGCTAATAAATCCATGTTAAATATTACTTTTGCCATAACAAAAAATATAATTATAGATAGCATAAACGCTAGTGTCCCAAAATATATTGGAGTGAAGTTTTTATTCGTATCTTCTTTTCCATTATCTTTATTAACTTTATATCCTACTGCTATTCCTGGTAATATACTTATTATAATTAAATTTAAAGCATATACAAAATCAACGGTTAGCATCAATATAAAAAAAGAGGATATAGCTGATATTAATGCGTATTTATGCCCTGTCATTGTTGAAATTATCGCATATGGAACAGGAATAATAAACACTAGTAACCCTATAAACGGAACATAAGCAGTAGCAAGACATAAAGCTATAGCTAATGCTGTAAGTATAGCCGCTTGAGTTAGTTTAGTTCTATCATTCAATTTAATATCACTCCCTATTATCTAAATAATTTTTAAGATTAGATAAATCTCCATACCATCTCTCCACGCTATGGTCTTCCTCTATACCTTCTCTTATCTTTTCCTTTATTTTATAATCTATTTCTTTAAAACTAATACCTAATCTCTTTGATAGCAAATATGTAACCATTACTATATTAGCTAAGGTATCTTGTAATATTTGGTCTACTGGTCTAGTTCCTTTAAATAAAAGATTAAATAAATCCCCCAAACTAATAATTAATTCTGTTTTCATCCATTCAATTATCTTTATATTCTTTGTTATTTCTGAATTTTTATCTAGTCTCAATATTTCCCCCCTCCTTAATATATAAACATTATATCATAAATCATAGTAGTTTTAACCAATAAAAAAACGAGCCCATAAAGGCTCGTCCTTTTTCTTAGTCTAATGTATATGGTAATAAAGCTAAGTTTCTAGCTCTCTTTATAGCAACTGTTAATTCTCTTTGATGCTTAGCACAAGTACCAGCTATTCTTCTAGGTAATATTTTACCTCTTTCAGTTACGTATTTTTGTAATCTTTGAGTGTTTTTGTAGTCTATCTTAGCGTTTTTATCAGCACAGAATTGACAAACTCTTTTTTTCTTACGTCTCTTTTTGTTTATCATGTCAGTTTCCCTCCTTTTTAGAATGGTATATCGTCATCATCTATAGCTTGGAAACCTTGAGGATCTAGACCTGTAGGTTCAAAGCTTGGCTCGAAACTAGGTTCAAAGCTTTGATTTTGACTTGGATATGGACTATCCGATCTATTTTTATTGCTATCTAAGGCTTGTATATTACGCGCACTAACCTTAGTGAAAGTTCTTCTCTCACCTGATTGATTTTGGTAATTGTCAACTCTTATAGAACCTTGTAGCGCAACTAATCTACCTTTTGATATATAGTTTGCACAAAATTCAGCTGATTTTCCCATAACCTCTACAGGTATAAAATCTGTTTCTCTACTACCATCTTTTTTAGCATAATCTCTATCAATGGCAATAGTAAATGTTGCAACGGCTGTTCCTGTTCCTGGGATGTATCTTAACTCAGGATCCTTTGTTAATCTTCCCACTAATACAACATGATTCATTTAAACACCGCCTACTTTACGTAAATTTATATATTAGTTATTAAGCAACAACTATCATATGTCTTATTACGTTCTCGTTTATCTTTAAGTTTCTGTCTATTTCCTTTGGAACTTCAACACCTGACTTAAAGTTAACTAATACATAGTAACCTTCAGTGAACTTAGCTATTGGGTAAGCTAACTTCTTAGTACCCCAAACATCTACTTTCTCAACTTCACCTTCAGTAGCTATAACTTCTTTAACCTTGTTTAATACAGCTGTTCTTACTTCTTCATCTGCATTAGGCTTTACTACGAAAACTAATTCATAATTTTTCACACAATTCACCTCCCTTTGGACTTTACGGCTCTGCTACGCAGAGCAGAGAAATGAGATTAAAATCTCATACTTTACACATTTTATCACTTATAAAATAAATTGTCAATTTAATTTTATTTTATACTTTTACTGAGTTTCATAAACATACATATAAATTAAATTAGGTAAATTTAGGTTTTAATTATTAAAACAAAATTATATTTTTTATAAATAAAAATATAATCTATTATAGACTATGCATAAAAAATAGTGGCCAAAGGCCACTATTTTTTATGCATTTACATTTTCTGATAATGCTTCATTTAAAGCTTCTGCTAATCTCTTAACTCCATCTACTATTTTTTCATCTGGCATATTAGAGTAATTTAATCTAAATGTATTTTCTTTTCCTCCATTAGGGAAGAAAGATCCACCTGGAACATAAGCAACATTATTTTCTAAACATTTTTCCATTATTTTTCTTGCATCTAAATGTTTAGGTAGTTCTACCCAAGTGAATAATCCTCCTTCTGGATATGTATGTTCTACTACTTCTGGGAAGCATTCATCTATTGTACTTAACATTAAATCTCTACGCTTTTTATAAACTGTTTTTATCTTCTCAACATGTGCATCTAAATCATAAACATCTATAAACTTACTTACCTCTCTTTGAGATATTGTAGATGCTTGTAAATCTGCACCTTGCTTAACAAATACAAACTTAGATAGAATTTCTGGAGATGCACAAACCCATCCTATTCTATATCCTGGACAGAATATCTTAGAGAAAGAACCTAAGAATATAACTAATCCTTTTTCATCCATTCCTTTTAATGATGGTAAAATTTCACCTTCAAATCTTAATTCTCCATACGGATTATCTTCTACTACTGGTATTTCAAACTTATTTATGACATCCATGAATTTTTTACGTCTATCCATAGACCATGTTTTACCTGTTGGATTTTGAAAATCTGGTATAACATATATCATCTTTACATTCTCTGTTGTTTCTAATATCTTTTCTAACTCTTCAATTATCATTCCATCTTTATCAGTTGGAACTTCTATAAACTTTGGACAGTACGCCTTAAAAGCATTTAATGCTCCTAAGTATGATGGACTCTCTACTAGAACTACATCTCCTTCATTTAAGAATATCTTACCTGCAAAATCTAGTCCTTGTTGTGATCCACTTGTAATTAATAAATCATCTTTTGATACACTAGTTTTAAGCTTTCTATTCATTCTTTCTGCGATTTGTTCTCTTAAAGGTCCAAATCCTTCTGTTGTTGTATATTGTAGAGCCTCTCTTCCAGATTCCTCTAAAACTAATCTTGATATTTCCTTCATTTCTTCAACTGGAAATAATTCTGGAGCTGGAAGTCCTCCTGCGAAAGATATTACTTCAGGTTTTTCAGTTAACTTTAAAAGTTCACGAATTTCAGATCCTTTTAATCCATCCATTCTTTTTGCAAATTTGATAGCCATATTTAAGTTTCCCCCTTGGTAAAAATTGTTCCCAATATAATTATAACAACAATCCAACCAAATGAAAACGTTTCTTTACAAGTTTTTTACCTTTTTTATTCTTTTTTCTAAAGTTTCTCTATCTAATTGTACAATTCTTGAGCAATTTAGACATTTTATTTTAAAGTCCATTCCAGCTCTTGTTATTTCAAACTCTTTGCAGCCACAAGGGTGTTGCTTCTTTAGTTCTATAATATCACCTACATTTAATTTCATTGGCACTTTAATCACTCCTATCTTAATTTAGTTATTTCTTTTTTACCTCCACTTAATCTACTAACTTTGAATATTCCATGATATAAAATTTCATTTTCTTCAAGTGAATTTATAACAGTATCCATATCTGATTCTAAAAATCTAACAGATATTCCGCAACTTGAACTTATTTCTCTAGGTGTTGGTAGAGTAGTTACCTTTATATCTTTCTCATTTAAAACTTTATCTGTTCTTATTGCATGGTGAGTTGAGTTGAATGCTACTATATACATTTCGTTCATTTATTATTCTTCCTTCCTAATTATGTCTTTTAATTGTTTTTATTCATAAATAAAGACTACATAAACTTGTCATGTAGTCTTTATTATTTATAAAGATATAGTTTTTGACGAATTATTCATTGTCTCTACTATAGTATACATATTTGTTACTGTTCCGACCTTTAAATCATCTTTTAATCCATAATAATCCAAACATGTTCCGCAAGATAAAATTTCAACCCCTGCATCTTGTAAGATCTTAAGATTTTCTATTGTCGCTTCATTTTCCGTCGTTAATTTTATGCCACTATTAACAAATAATATACTCTTTGGATAAGGTTTACTTTCTGTTAAAGTATATATATATCCTTTCATAAGAACATGTCCTAATTCATCATTTCCATTTCCCATTTTATCTGAATTTATAAATATACATGTATCCGATAAAGACTCTTGTGATTTTTCTTCTATTATAACATTTTCACCTTTTATAATCTCTATACAAATTAAATCTTTTTCTGATTTTAATACACTAGCATCATAGTTCATTGATTTTGCTAATTTAAAAATATTTTCCTTAGCAATTTCGTTATCTACAGTTACAACTACTGCCCCTTGATCTATATTATCTAGTTCTTTTTTTGTATTTATAACTGGTTTAGGACAAGCTAATCCTCTGGCATCTAACTCTATTCTCATAAATACTCATCTCCTTATATAATACTCCCTTAATTTTATCATATATACTAATATTTTGTTATAGGTTATTTCTATAGTATTAATAAGAAAGATTAAATTAAGCTATCAATTATTTTATAGTAAATAATTGCAAGTTATTCTCTAGTATGATAAACAATGATTTATTGTTTATCATAGATACATGTTTAATCTTTTCAGCAAATAGCTTTATTTCTTTTCCTTTTGAGTCTAATATTTTGTTATCTGTAACCGCAATAAATGAATATCCTAAGTTTAAAATTTTATTTATATTTTTTTCATTTATTTTAACTTTTTCAACTTCTTTATCTTTTATGAGTAAAATATCTCCATCATTTTCTATTATGTATAATTTATCATCATTTATGTTGCTATAGTTTTTTAAATCATCAATATTAAAAGAATTTATAGTTTTTAATTTATTATTTAGTTTAGTTATTTTATTTTTCTCAATTACATATAATCCATTTTCGCTAAGCTCTAAGTTTAATATAACAGACTGGTTTATATTCATTGATTCTTCTAAATTCCCATTATAATCATAACTCAAAATCTTACTTTCTATACTTTTATCTGTTTTTAATAAACATAAATAAATTTTATTTGAAGTATATTCTATATCCGTTACCACACCATCTAACTCAATAGATTTAACAAGATTAAACTCAAAATCATATATATTTGCTATATTTTTTTTATCCTTTTTAAATATATATATATAAGAATCATTTTCTAAGCTTTTATATACTAGCCCACTCTTTTTCATACTCCTCTTTAAAACTACCTTACCTTTTTCATTTACACTATAAATAACATTTTTTTCTTTATCTAAAATGTCTATATATTTATTACTACTTATAGTAGGATTTTTTATTCCTAGCTCTAAATTAAATATTTCATCTCCATTTTTGTTTATGCCCCTAAGAGTCCCTTGTTCGTAAATAACTATATTTGATTTATATTCTGTATATTTTACATCTTTTCCTATATTAAATTTTTTTAAATTATCTAAGCTGGTTGTCTTTTTATTAAAACTAGAACTAAAAGCAGTAAATATCTTAGGATTTATTAATATTAAAATTATAAAAATAACTATTAACTTCCATTTATTTTTCATATATTTCCCCCTAAAAACTTAATACTTATAATTTCTATATATAAACAAAAGACTCCTTTTTAAAAGAGTCTTTTTAGATAATTTCTAAGTTTTGATATAAGCATACACCTTTTTGGTAGTATTCTAATTCTTTTTCTTTTGATATATTTGAATATAATTTTCCTAATTCAATATATAAATCTGCAAGAGTTTTTTTATCATTTAACTCTTTTATTATATTTATACATTTTAATAGATACTCTATCGCTAATTTATTATTGTCCTCTTTTTTGTATATTTCTGAGTAATATTTTAGAGCCTTATATTCAAAGTACTTATTTTTATTCTTTATTGCACTTGCTAAAGCTGTTTTTGAATATTTTCTAGCTTCCTCAAAGTTATTTAATTTGATATATGATTGGATTATTTTTATTATTACATCTATAGAACACTCATCCTCGTCATATCTTTTAATTTCATAAGCTTTTTTTGAGTACTCTAAAGATTTTTCACTTTCTCCTATACTTTCATATACTTCACAAATCCTAATGTAAACATTTGCCAAACCAGTCTTATTATCCTCTTTTTCTAATAAATCTAATGCTGTTTTAAACTGTTGCTTTGCCTCTTCATATTTGCCTACACTCATTAATTTGTTAGCCTTAGATACCATTAGTCCTGCTTCTTCCTTACAGTTTATTGTAATATCTAAGTTTTTAATTTTTTCTATATATTCTAAAGCATCATCATCTTTATTTAATTGTGTATAACAAAATGATATATTACTATACAAATCTTTTTTTATATTAACATCATTTAACTTGTTTTCCTCTATTATTTCTTCAGCAAATTTAAAATTGCTTAATGCTCCTTTATGGAAATTTTCTTCCATATAAATTTTTCCTATATTTATATAACATCTAGCTATATTCTCTTTATCATCATTTTGTATAAAGAAATATAATGATTTTTCAAAGTTAATTATAGCTGCATTGTAATCCTTTTGTCTCAAGTTAATAGTTGCAAGCAATAGATTGCATTTTCCATAGTTGTCTATAAGTTGATATTCAGTACATATCGACATAACTTTATTTATTTCTTCCTTAGCCTTTTCAAGTTCCTTACATTTTATATAAATCTCACTTTGTATTATTAAATTATCAGTTAATTTCTTTGCTTGCATTTCTTTCGTTTCTAGTAAGTAATCTACGCTAACCTCTAGACAACTAGCTAAGTACTCTAATAATTCATGGCTAGTATGTGACTTATCTCTTTCAATATGACTTATTTGCGCTGCAGTTATTCTTTCTCCAGCTAGCTCTTTTAGTGTTAAGTTTTTTTCTTTTCTTAACTTCTTAATTTTCTCTCCTAAGCTTAGAATTTCCATGTCTGCCCCCCTAGAAAACATTTTCTTATAATAAAATTATAACTTATATTTATCATAAATACACTAATTTCTTTAATTATGTACAATATATTTTTATATTTTTACAAATTTTCATCATTTTTTTATAAATTTTGTATTTTTAAGTAAAAAAAAGATTTAATCAGAATATTATATTCTGATTAAATCTTTTTAAAAATTAATTTCTCTTTCTATATTTTTTAATGCTTCTATTGTTTTGTCGATTTCTTCTTTAGTGTTAAAGTATCCCAAACTAAATCTTACAGTTCCTTGTATTAATGTTCCTAAAGTCTCATGAGCAAGAGGAGAACAGTGTATACCTGATCTTGTTTCTATATCATACTTATCATCTAACATAAATGTTATTTCTCCTGAGTCTATATCTCCTATATTAATAGAAATTACAGCTGCTCTTTTTTTACTATCTAAAGGCCCATAAATTTTTATATTTGGAACTTCATTTAATCTATTCAACATATATTCACATAAATTCTCTTCATGTTCTCTTATATTTTCTATCCCTTGTTCCAAAATAAATTTTACTCCTGCATTTAATCCAGCTATTCCTGGAGTATTGTGAGTTCCAGATTCATATCTATCAGGCATCATATCTGGTTGGAATAAATTCTCAGAGTTACTTCCTGTTCCACCTTCTTTAAGTATATCTAGGTGTAAATTCTCTCTTATGTATAAGATACCTGTTCCTTGTGGTCCTAACAAACATTTATGACCTGGGGCAGCTAACATGTCTACATTAATACTTTTAACATCTACATCATACACGCCTAGTGTCTGAGATGCATCAACTAAGTAAAGTATATTATTTTCTTTAGCTATATTGCCTATAGCTTCTATATCAACTAAAGTTCCACATACATTTGAGGCATGAGTTGTAACAATAAGTTTTGTGTTAGATTTTATAGCTTTTCTTATATCCTCAGGATTTAGTTGTCCCAATCTATCACATTTAACTATGGTATGTTCTACACCTTTTTCCTCTAATGCTTTTATAGGTCTTATTACTGAGTTATGTTCAATACTAGATGTTATAATATGATCTCCTGATTTAACAACTCCCTTTATAGCAAGGTTTAAAGAATCTGTAGCATTATGAGTAAAAATTATATTCATTGGATTTTTTACATTTAATAGTTTCGCTAAATTTTCTCTACATTCGTAAATTTCCATGCCTGCTCTCATAGCTAACTTATGTCCTGCTCTTCCTGGGTTTGCTCCATAGTTTTCCATGCAATCTAATACTGATTCATATACTTGTTTTGGTTTTGGAAATGTTGTAGCTGCATTATCTAAGTAAATCATATTAAGTCCCCTCTCTTATGCATCTTGTCCTTCTAATAATAATGATACTATATTATCTAAATCTTCGTCATTATAATACTCTATTTCTATCTTTCCTTTTTTCTTTCCTTTAGAAATATTAACTTTTGTCCCAAAAACATTAGTTAATCTTTCTTCTACATCCACTATATAGATATCTTTTTTCTTAGGCTTTTTCTCTATTACACTAGTTTCATTTTCAAGTATTTTCTTAGCTATTTTTTCTGTTTCTCTAACCGATAGTTCTTCTTCAATTATTTTATTAGCTACTTTACACTGAATTTCTTTATTAGGTATTCTAAGTAATGCCTTTCCATGTCCTGGAGTTATTCTATTATCTTCAACCATCGCCACAACACCTTTATCTAGATTTAAAAGCCTTAAAGTGTTAGTTATATGTGGTCTACTTTTCCCAACTGCTTCAGATATCTCTTCTTGTGTTACTTTATAGTTATCAATTAAACTTTTGTATGCTATAGCTTCTTCTATTGCATTTAAATCTTCTCTTTGTAGGTTCTCTATAAGAGCTATTTCCATTAAATCTTTCATTGGTATGTCTTTTATAACGGCTGGCATCTCTTTTAATTTAGCCTTTTTAGAAGCTCTGTATCTTCTTTCTCCTGCTATTATCATATATTTACCAGAATCATCTGGCTTAACAACTATTGGTTGTAATACTCCATAATTCTTAATAGAATTTGATAAAACTTCTATTTTTTCCATATCAAAAACTTTTCTAGGTTGATCTGGATTTGCATAAATTTTGCTTATATCTATATTTACAATATCTTTTGAATCTATATCCTCTTTAACATTTGGAATTAAGGCCCCTAATCCCTTTCCTAGTCTATTTGAACGTCTCGTCGTTTTTTCCATACTATATCACATCCTCTTCTAAATCTATAAATTCCTCTGCTAATTCTAAGTATGCCATTGACCCTTTACATCTAGAATCATAATAAATTGCTGGTTTACCATGACTTGGAGCCTCTGCAAGCCTTACATTTCTAGGTATTAAAGTCGTGTATACACTTCCCTTAAAATATTTCTTAACTTCTTCTACAACTTGTATTGATAAATTTGCTCTTCCATCAAACATACTTAAAACTACGCCTTGTATTTCCAAATCCGGATTTAGACTTCGTTTTATAAGTGATATAGTTTCCATTAGCTGGCTTACACCCTCTAATGCATAATATTCACACTGTATAGGAATTAATACACTATCAACTGCTGTTAGGCAGTTGATGGTAAGCATACCTAAAGAAGGCGGGCAATCTATAAATATATAATCATAGTTATCTTTCACTTTATCTATAGCTTTTTTTAATATATATTCTCTTTCTTCTACACTTGTAAACTCAATTTCTGCTCCAGCTAACTCTGTAGCTGATGCAACTATATCAATATTCTCAAATTCTGTTTTAATTATAGCTTCTTCTATATTATCGTTGTTTATTAATACTTCATAAATAGTACTTTCAACTTCGTTTTTTTCTATTCCATATCCACTAGTTGAATTCCCTTGTGGATCTAAATCTAATACTAATACCTTTTTTCCCATTTTAGCTATACTTGCACTTAAATTAACATTTGTAGTTGTTTTTCCAACTCCACCCTTTTGATTAAAAACTGCTATTACCTTTCCCATAAGTCTTACCCCCTTTAAGCTTTTAAAAAAAGATTACTGCTAAGCAGTAATCTTTTATTTTTTAGGAATCTTTACAACAACCTCTACATGGTCACCTTTATCAATCTCTTTGTACTTGGCTTCTAATCCTGTATTAGTTATAGCCTCATATGCTTGTTTTATAGTATTTAGGTAAATTCTCATTCCCATTATACCTTTAACAGTTTGTTTTTTATCTTCACCATCTTTAGGTTGTTTGATATCTTCTAATAGATCTGCTATTAGCTTTTCTGTTTTCTTAACATTTAAATCTGATTTAATTACCTTATCTAAAACTTCTCTCATCATTTCTTCATCTGGTAATTTAAGTAAAGCTCTAGCGTGTCTTTCTGTTAAGCCATTTTCAACTAATTTTATTTTTATATCTGTTGGTAATCTTAGTATTCTAATTTTATTAGCTATTGTAGATTGATTTTTTCCTAATTTTTCTGCAAGTTGTTGTTGCGTAAAACTATGTTCTTTTATTAAATTTTCATAACCCATAGCTTCTTCTATAAAATTTAAATCTTCTCTTTGTAAGTTTTCTAATAATGCCAAAACAGCCGAAGATTCATCAGACATATTATTTATTATAGCAGGAATAGTTTCTAGTCCAGCTAATTTAGATGCCCTTAGCCTTCTTTCTCCTGCTACTAGTTCATATTCATCATTACTTTTACTCCTAACAGTTATAGGTTGTAAAATACCATATACCTTTATAGATTCACTTAATTCTTCTAATGCTGACTGTGAAAATACTCTTCTTGGTTGGTATGGATTTGGAACTATATTACTTATAGGTATCTCCATAACTCTTTTATCTTCCATAACATCCCTCTCTCATCCAAAACTAAATATATTTAAAACACGAAATTACCTTAGTTACTCATGTGTATAATATTTCTTCATTTACCTACATATTCCTTCTAAAATATTTTTTTTAACATATATTTTTAAAATATTTCTCCGGAAATATTAAGTTTCAACTTTATTTTATTGGGCTTTTTACTGGTTTTCCAGCTTTTCTTGGATATTTTGCTGGCGTATTATTTACCTTTTTGAAAACAACTATATTATGTTTTAAATCCATTTCTGGAAGCTCAACATCTATTTTTTCAACAAATTCTAAGCCTAGTACTTCCATAGCCTTTTTAGATTCTTCCAACTCTGTATCTGCATTTGGACCCTTAAGGCAAACGAAGTATCCACCTACTTTTATGAAAGGTACACAAAATTCCATTAAAATAGGTAGCCCAGCAACTGCTCTAGCTGTAGCTACATCATATTGTTCCCTATAATTTCCATCTTTACCAAAATCTTCAGCTCTTCCATGTATTAATTCTATATCTTCAATTCCTACATTTTTACAAACTTCACTTAAAAAATTTATTCTTTTATTTAAAGAGTCTAAAAGCGTAACTTTAGTATTTTCTAGACAAATTCTTAAAGGTAATCCTGGAAATCCAGCACCAGTTCCGACATCAATTATAGACATCCCATCTTTTATATATCCATTTTTAACTGCTGCAATAGAATCTAAAAAATGCTTTATATAAACTTCTCTTTCATCTTCGATACCAGTTAAATTCATTCTTTGATTCCAATCAACTAATATCTCTCTATATAATCTAAATTTTTCCACCGTATTATCTGTGCAATTAATGCCTAAATCTTCTATTCCTTTTTTTAAAATTTCAGCATTATTCATTTTTTTCACCTCTACCTCTTCGTTGTTGCTCAAGATAGATAAGTAACACTGATATATCAGCTGGTGATACTCCAGATATACGAGATGCTTGTCCTATCGATATAGGTTTTATTGCATCTAACTTTTGTCTAGCTTCTATTCTTAATCCATCTATAGCTGAGTAATTTAACTCTTCACTTAGCTTTTTATTTTCTAACTTTTTAAATTGATCAATTTGTTTTAATTGCTTATCTATATAACCTTCGTATTTAGTCATGATTACGCACTGCTCTTTTATAGCATATGGTACATTTTCACCAGCACCTTTACCTGCAGCTTCTATCATATCATAATCAACTTCTGGTCTTTTTAAGAACTCATATAAAGAGTATCCCACTTTTATAGGAGAAGCCCCTTTTTCTTCTAATAGATGATTTATATCCTTAGGAGTAACTCTTTCAGTTTTTAATCTCTCTAGTTCTTTTTCTATTAATTCTTTTTTCTCTAAAAACTTATTATACCTATCTTCATTTACAAGACCCATATCATACCCTTTTTGAGTAAGTCTCATATCTGCATTATCTTGTCTTAAATATAGTCTATATTCACATCTAGATGTCATCATTCTATATGGTTCATTAGTTCCTTTTGTAACTAAATCATCTATTAAAACTCCTATATAGGCTTCTGATCTATCTAAAACAAATGGTTCTTTTCCTTGAATTTTTAATGCTGCATTTATTCCTGCTATTAATCCTTGAGAAGCTGCCTCTTCATAACCTGATGTCCCATTAAACTGACCTGCACTAAATAAGTTTTCAACACCTTTTATTTCAAGAGTTATTTTTAATTGAGTAGGGTCTATACAATCATACTCAATAGCATAAGCTGGTCTCATTATTCTAGCATTCTCAAGTCCTTTTACACTTTTATACATTTGTATTTGTACTTCATAAGGTAAACTTGTAGATATACCTTGTATATACATTTCTTTTGTACTTTCGCCTTCTGGCTCGATAAATATTTGATGTGAATCTTTATCACTGAATCTTACTATTTTATCTTCTATTGAAGGGCAATATCTAGCTCCTGTACTATCTATCTTACCAGCATACATAGGAGATCTTCCTAAGTTATTCATAATTATTTCATGAGTACTTATATTTGTTCTTGTTAAGTAACATGGCTCTTGCTTTCTTGCCAACTCATCATTTAAAAATGAAAATGGAGTTACACGTTCATCTCCATTTTGGATTTCCATAACAGAAAAATCTATACTATCTCTGTGTATTCTTGCAGGTGTTCCTGTTTTAAATCTTCTCATTCTCAACCCTAAATCTACAAGTTTATCAGTTAAAAATTTACTATATCCAAGAGCATTAGGTCCTTCATTAAATGAAACCTCACCCATATAAATTCTAGAGTTTAAGTATACTCCTGTAGCTAAAACAACTGCTTTAGAATGATATATACATCCTAGCTTTGTTACAACTCCTTTTACAACATTGCCTTCACTTAATATATCTACTACTTCATCCATTACAATATCTATATTAGGCTCATTTTCTAGTGTTTTTTTCATTTCTTCATGATATCTAGTTTTATCTGCTTGAGCTCTTAAAGAATGAACTGCTGGCCCTTTTGCTGTATTTAACATTCTACTTTGTATAAATGTCTTATCTATATTGATACCCATCTCTCCACCTAGGGCGTCTATCTCTTTTACTAATTGACCTTTACCTGTTCCTCCTATAGATGGGTTACATGGTAAAAGTGCTATAGAATCTAGCGAAAGAGTTATAACAAGTGTTTTATGCCCCATTCTAGCTGTAGCTAGTGCAGCTTCACATCCTGCATGACCAGCCCCAACTACTATTACATCATAATTTCCTGCATCAAAATTTAACATATGTTCTCCTTTCCGTATAAATAATGTTTCACGAAAAACATTATTTACTTTCCTATACAGAAGTTACTAAATATAGTGTCTAATAAATCTTCTGTTACTGTGTCTCCATTTATATATCCTAAGTAATCCCATATATTTTTGAAGTCAACTTCTATAAAATCAAGTGGCATATATGACTCAATAGCCATTATAGCATCAGCTATTGATTGTTTTGCTTTATAAAGAGCATCTTTATGTCTAGAATTAGTAACTACTAAATCTGATGAGTTTCTTACTGCTCCAGCAAATACCATATCTTCTATTTTTTCATGAATTTTTTCTATACCTTCATGCTGTAATGCTGATATGTTTATTATATTGTCTTCATCAATATATTCTTTTACTTTATCTATCTCTATTACTTGTTCTAAATCAGTTTTATTTAATAAAACAATTGTTTTATTAGGTTGAACCGCTTCTAAAATTTCTATATCTTCTTTATCTAGATTTCTTGAAGAGTCTAAAACTACAATTGATAAATCTGCTGAGTTAAAGAATTCTCTAGATTTTTCAACTCCTATTTTCTCAACTATATCTTCAGTTTCTCTTATACCTGCAGTATCAACTATTTTTAGAGGTATTCCTTTTATATTTACGAATTCTTCTATTATGTCTCTAGTTGTCCCAGGTATATCAGTTACTATTGCTCTATTTTCTCCTAAAACTGCATTTAATAATGATGATTTTCCTACATTTGGTTTCCCTACTATTACAGTTTTTAATCCATCTCTAAGAATTTTACCACTTTCAGCTGTGTCATATAATTTATTTATCTCTTTTTGTAATTGTATAGATCTTTCTTTCAATGTATTATAAGTTATATGCTCTACGTCTTCATCTGGAAAATCTATTGAAACAGTTATGTGAGCTAACATTTCTGTTATATCATGTCTTAAATCTTTTATTTTTTTAGATAAAGCTCCCTCTAATTGAGTTTGTGCTACTGAGTGTGCCATCTCAGTTTTTGCATTTATAACATCTATTATTGCTTCAGCTTGAGCTAAGTCTATTCTTCCATTTAAGAATGCTCTTTTTGTAAATTCACCTTGATCAGCTAATCTTACATCTTTTGATAAAACTAATTCTAATATTTTCTTTACAGATATAAATCCACCGTGACAATTTATCTCTATTACATCTTCAGTTGTATATGAGTTTGGTCCTTTCATATAAGCTACCAATACTTCATCTATTATTTTCTCTCCGTCTATTACATGTCCATATATAAGAGTTCTCGTGTTATATTCCTCTATTTTTTTTCCGGATACTGATTTGAATATATCATTTGCTACTTGAAGTGATTTTTCTCCACTTATTCTTATTATTCCGATTCCACCTTCACCCGGAGCTGTTGCAATTGCAGCTATAGTATCATCTATAAACAACCCTATCACCTCTTTATTTTAAATTTTTTAATATATAAACTCGTAAAGTAATATTTTATCATTTTATGACTTATTTTGTAATAATATATTATCATAAATTATATAAGTCACATCTAATATAATACCATTTATTTGTCTCTATTCTCATATACTTTAAATTATTTCCTTAATCTAACTATTATATAAAAATTTTTTCAAAAATAAAACCCCCTATAAATTAGGAGGTTTGCTTTTATTACTACTTTTTATATTCAATTACAAGCCTTCTATATGGATCTACACCTTCACTGTAAGTTTTTACAAACTTATCATTTTGAAGAGTTGAGTGAATAATTCTTCTCTCATATGGATTCATATAGTCTAACTTTTTAGTTCTTCTTGTTTTAGCTACTTCTCTAGCTACCTTGTTTGCATATCTTATTAAAGACTCTTCTCTCTTAGATCTATAATTTTCTATATCAACAAGAACCTTGCTATGAGAATCTTTATTTGATTTATTTAATGCTAATCCTGCTAGGAATTGGATCGAATCTAAACTTTCCCCTCTTCTTCCAATTAAACAAGCAGCATCTTTTCCTTTTATATTAACTTTTACAGTATTTTTTTCTTGAGTAACATCTATGTTTGCATCTAAATTTAGATTATTTATTATATTTGATATAAATCCTCTAACGACATCTACTTCTGTTACTTTATTTGTATCTTCTATTTCAACTATAGTTTCAGTCTCTATAACTACAGACTCTTCAACTATTTCTTCTTTTTCTTTAACTGTTATTTTAAAAATACCATCTTTACTTCCTATTAAACCTAAGAATCCTTTTGTTGGTTCTTTTATAACTTCTACTTCAATGTCATCTTTACTTACGCTAAACTGTCTTAAAGCTTTAGATATTGCTTCATCAATATTTTTACTTCTTATTTCTAGGCTTTGTTTCATCTACTACACCCTCCCCAGAATTAGCAAGCTTAGCTTTTAATGGATTCATTACTAAGTAGTATTGAGCTAACTGGAATAAGTTACTTACAGTCCAGTATAATGCAAGACCAGCTGGGAAACTTATACCCCACCAAACCATCATAGCTGACATAAAATATGTCATAAATTTCATAGATCCTTGTTGTTGATCTTTTGGTATAGTTAACATTTGTGTTATTAAAGTTGTAACACCTGCTAAAATAGCTATTATTAATGTTTTATCTGGTGATGATAAAGATGGCATCCATAAAAATCCTGTATCTGCAGCTTTTTGTGCAGCAGGACTAGCGAAAACTCCATATGTAACTGGATTTCTTAATACATTGTAAAGACCTATTAATATAGGAAATTGTATTAATAATGGTAAGCACCCTGCCATAGGATTTACTTTAGCTTCTTGATAAACCTTCATTATCTCTTGATTTTGTTTTTCTGGTTTACTTTTGTACTTCTCTTGTATTTCTTTTATTTTAGGCTGTATATCTTGCATTGCCTTCATAGATTTAGTTTGTTTTATAGTTAGTGGTAATAATACTATTTTTACAACTACTGTAAATAAAACGATTGCTAAACCATAATTAGTTGCAAATTCTAATATAAATTTAAGAACTTGTCCTAATAAGTTACTAATTAAATTCAATTTTAGTACCTCCCAAAGTGTCTTTTTCACTTAAATTATTTTAGAGGATCATATCCTCCAGGATGGAAAGGGTGACACTTTAATATTCTTCTTATAGCTAAATAAGATCCTTTTAGTGCCCCATATTTTTTTAATGCTTCTATTGCATACTGAGAACAAGTAGGATAAAACCTGCACGTAGGTCCTTTTAAAGGAGATATGTATTTTTGATAAAACCTTACTATATATATAAAAACCTTTGTCAAATAACTATTTATATTTTTTAGTAAGTTAGATAATTGCTTCAATTTAATCCCCCATATCCTTTAACCTTAACTCAGCTTAGCTTTTTTTATTAAAGTTTTAACTGATTTCTCTATATCTTCATACTCAGCATCTTTACTAGCAACTCTAGCTATGAACACTAAATCATATCCATTTTTTATATGTTCATCACAATTTAACCTAAAACTTTCTCTTATCCTTCTTCTTATTTTGTTCCTAACAGTAGCCTTACCTACTTTTTTAGAAACAGAAAATCCTACTCTATTAAAGTCTGATTTATTATCCAGTATATACATTACTAAGTATTTATTTGCAAAAGATTTGCCGTGTTTGTATACTTTTCTAAAATCAGAGTCTTTTCTTATACCTTTAGTATTCTTGAAATCCATACTAAAATCCTCCTATAAACACAGCTTTAATTTATTTTTTTACACAAAAAGGCCACTTTTCAGCAGCCCTTTTCTAAAAAAATTAATGAGTTAATCTCTTTCTTCCTTTAGCTCTTCTTCTCTTAAGAACATTTTTTCCATTAGAGTTTTTCATTCTCTTTCTAAATCCATGCTCTTTCTTTCTTTGTCTTTTCTTTGGCTGATAAGTTCTTTTCATTTTTTGCACCGCCTTTCAAGATTGTTTTTCCGTTTATAAAAATAATAACTTTACCCTCAAAGTAAGCATAACACGTACAATTATAAATCCTTTTAACTTTGTTGTCAATGTATTTTTGAGCTAGTTTTATCAACATTAAATCAAATTTTTCTACAGTTAATTTTGTTAACTTTTTTATCAACAAGTAGTTAATTTTGTGGATAAATTGTATATAAATTATTGAAGTTTGGCATATATTCTGGTATTATAAATATACTTGTTGATAATGTTCATAAAAATTATTAACATATAAGATTTATTCACAAGTTGTGGATAAAAATGTGCATAACTTATTAAGTAAAAGATAATAATCTTGTTATAGACTATATTTTTATTATTATTGATATTATTTATAACTTTATATACATATTGTTTATATTTTCTATAAATTACAACGTCTTTTTTATTTTTTACAAATTATCCACATATTTATCCATATTTTTTTTGCTTAAAAATGAATTTTTCAAATAAATAATTATTTTGTTAATAACTTTGTGGAAAATGTTAATTATTTCGTTCGGAGGTTTTAAATT